>NZ_AP024709.1:0-117717 GCF_019702905.1 Acinetobacter sp. Tol 5
AACTTGCTCATCCTCCGCGAATTTTGCTGCTGTATGGCTCTAATCGAGAACGTTCTTACAGTCGCCTTGCAGTTCTTGAAGCCGGTCGAATCCTTGAGCATTTTGGGGCGGAAATAAAAATCTTTCATCCTAAAGGGCTTCCTTTACCAGAAGATGCGGATACTGAGCATCCAAAAGTAAAAGAGTTGCATGAGCTTTTAGCATGGTCAGAAGGCATGGTCTGGTGTTCACCTGAACGCCATGGTTCTATGAGTTCCATCTTTAAATCTCAAATCGACTGGATTCCACTGGCAGGAGGGGCAATCCGTGCAACCCAAGGTAAAACTCTTGCCTTGATGCAAGTCAGTGGCGGATCACAGTCCTTTAACAGCCTGAACCAGATGCGTATTTTGGGGCGGTGGATGCGGATGATCACCATTCCAAATCAGTCTTCAGTTCCAAAAGCTTTTTTGGAGTTTGAAGAAGATGGACGAATGAAACCTTCGGCTTTCTATGACCGGATTGTGGATGTGATGGAAGAGTTATTTAAGTTCACCCTACTGACTCGTGGACAAAGCAAATACCTGACAGATCGTTATTCAGAACGTAAGGAATCAGCTGAAGAATTATCTAAACGTGTCAATCAGCGCAGTTTGTAAGCTGCCAGGTGATCTTAAATGCAAAAGAGACATTCTAAATTAATCATTCTTGGCTCAGGTCCTGCGGGTTACAGCGCTGCGGTATATGCAGCACGGGCTAATCTTAAACCCACTTTAGTTGCAGGCTTACAACTCGGTGGTCAATTAACCACGACCACTGAAGTCGATAACTGGCCGGGTGATCCAGAAGGTTTAACAGGCCCCGCACTCATGGAACGTATGCAAGCGCATGCGGAACGTTTTGGCACCGAAATCGTCTATGACCATATCAGTAAAGTGGATTTAAGCGTTCGTCCATTCGTGCTGAAAGGCGATATGGAAGAACTCACCTGTGATGCCCTGATTATTGCCACAGGTGCAACGGCACAATACTTAGGTCTTGAGTCTGAAGCCAAATTCATGGGGCAAGGTGTAAGTGCCTGTGCAACTTGTGACGGTTTCTTCTATAAGAACCAGAAGGTGATGGTTGTAGGCGGTGGTAACACTGCGGTTGAAGAGGCGCTTTACCTGTCTAATATTGCAGCTCACGTGACTTTAGTACATCGCCGAGATTCATTGCGTTCTGAAAAAATTCTACAAGACCATCTTTTTGCAAAACAGAAAGAAGGCAAAATTAGCATTCTTTGGAACAATCAAGTGGATGAAGTGTTAGGCGATAACACCGGAGTAACTGGAGTGCGTTTAAAATCCACTGTAGATGGATCAAAGCAAGATATTGAGGTACAGGGTTTATTCGTGGCAATTGGTCACAAACCAAATACTGAGATGTTTTCAGCGCAACTTAAGTTACGTGATGGCTATATTCAGATCCAAAGCGGAACAGCGGGGAATGCCACTGCTACTTCAGTGCCAGGTGTATTCGCTGCCGGTGATGTGGCTGATTCAGTTTATCGCCAAGCGATTACTTCAGCAGGCTCCGGTTGTATGGCTGCATTAGATGCTGAAAAATATCTTGATAGTTTAAGTTGATTTTGATGTTGTCATAAAAATATAGTGAATATTGTAAAAGCCCAGTCTTCAGGATTGGGTTTTTATATTAAAGAAAAAATAAAAGGGGACAAGGCTTTGAATCAGAAACAGACGGAAACTGATGTCATCATTATCGGTGGTGGACAGGCAGCTTTATCTACAGCTTATTTTTTAAAGCGAAAAAAAATACCATTTATTATTTTAGATGATCAAAATCAAGCAGGTGGAGCCTGGTTACATGCTTGGAATTCTTTGCGTCTGTTTTCACCGAATAGCTGGAGTTCCTTACCAGGTTGGGTTATGCCGAATACAGAACAAACGTATCCGACCAAGAAAGAAGTTATTGAATACTTGCAGCAATATGAGCAGCGTTACCACTTTCCGATTATTCGTCCTGTATATGTTGATCACGTCAAAAGCGAAGGAGAAGTATTGAGTGTGCATGCAGGTGAACAGACATGGAGAGCCAAGGCTGTAATCAGTGCAACGGGCACCTGGAGTCATCCTTATATCCCATCTTACCCTGGCCAAGAAAATTTCAAAGGTCTGCAATTACACTCCGCCCATTATCAAAATGCAGAACTTTTTAAAGATAAGCACGTCATGATAGTCGGTGGTGGAAATTCTGGAGCACAAATTTTGGCTGAAGTTTCCCAAGTGGCAGACACTCTTTGGATCACGCCAACACCTCCTCAATTTTTAGCAGATGATGTTGATGGCCGTGTACTGTTTTTACGTGCGACAGAGCGTTTAAAGGCACAATTAGAAGGCCGTACAATAGATCAGCCTGTTGGCGGTCTGGGTGATATTGTCATGATTGATTCAGTCAAAGATGCACGTGCACGAGGCGTTTTACATAGTGAGCGCCCATTTTCGGTTTTTACGGAAAATGGCGTGATTTGGGAAGATGGATCTTTTCAACAGGTTGATGCAGTGATTTGGTGTACTGGATTTAAAGCGACTTTAGACCATTTAAAGCCACTTGGAATAGTAGAGGAAAATAATACGATACTGGTTGAAGGAAGCAGATCAGTCAAACAATCTAACCTATGGTTAGTAGGATATGGTGAATGGACCGGACCTGGTTCAGCGACACTGGTGGGTGTTTCAAGGGCAGCGAGAGCCACAGTGGATGAAATCGTTGCTTATCTACACGAAGTTGATACTAAAAATTCTTTAGAAAAATAAGCTATCTACTCCCTTAGATGATTTTAAAGCCAATTCTTTTACTTTCATGCTTCAGCTATATCAGGTGAGTTAAAGTAATTCCATTTTCATAATTTTAGTCGCCCTACCTAATTATAAATACCAAGCCTTGAATAGATAAAAAATCTATTCAAGGCTTTAGTGTCATCTCAATAAAAGTACAGGTTTTATTGAGCTTGACAACAATTTGGTCGTCGTACTCCCAATAAAAAACTGGCGTATCTTTGAGTGACCATATGCACCAACCACCATCATATCAATAGCGTTTTTCTCTTGGTAATCTAATATTGATTTATCGACATCACCTTCAAGTACGATATCAATTACATTAAAACCATTATTTGCAAGCAGCTCTTTTGCCCAAGTAACTTGAGATGTCATATCACTATTTGGCTTACCAACATATACCACATGAGCTGTCAGGGTTTTTAATAAAGGACTATTTGCAATTTTGTCTACACAAATACGTGCAGTAGGACTTCCATCAAAAGCAATTAAAAAAGACTTAGGTGGACTAAAGGGTGCAGATGTTATTAATACGGGTTTATGAAGGGCACGAACAACATTTTCAATATGGGTTCCAACTTTACTGGAATCATGCTCGGTTTCAGTTCCATGCTTCCCCATAATAAGAACTCGAATGTCTTCTTCCATTCCCATAATTGTTTCTAAAAGACTGCCGTGACGTTGAAAACTTTGAGCATCAATAGAGAACTTCTCCAATAGATAATTCTTTGCTTCCCGAAGAAGAATTTGGCCATGCTCTAGCTCAATCTTCCCCTTACGCTCTTCAAGTTCAACCAACTCATTTAGCAATGTTTCTCGACTTCCCAAGCCGATTGCACCGCTTAAATCTTGTGGTGCTTTCGCTTTTGGCTTATCAATAACATGTAATAACTTAAGCGGTGAACTAAGTTTATCGCTAAACCAAGCTGCATAATCACAAACGGTATTTGTTGCTAATGATCCATCAATACATGCAATAATTTTTGACATAATTCATCCCTCTTAGTGGCTATTTAAGCGATCTAAAGCATCTGGCTTATCATGGATACCAAACTTATCGACTAAGGTTTTGCTGGCTTCATTCATTCCAATAAGTTCGACTTCTGTTCCTTCACGTCTAAACTTAATGACCACTTTATCTACGGCAGCGACCGCAGACACATCCCAGAAGTGAGCCTGGCTAACATCAATCACAACTTTTGAAAGTGCTTCTTTGAAATCAAATGCAGAAGTAAATTTATCTGCTGAGCTGAAGAACACTTGACCTGTTACCGTATAAATACGGGTATTTTCAGGTTCATTAAATTCGGACTGAATTGCCATGTAGCGTTCAATTTTATTGGCAAAAAATAATGCAGAAAGAAGTACACCGACTAATACGCCATAAGCCAAGTTATGTGTTGCAACGACCACGACGACTGTAACGATCATCACGATATTGCTAGAAACTGGATATTGGCGAATATTTCGTAATGAATCCCAGTTAAATGTTCCGATTGCTACCATGATCATGACCGCAACCAGTGCAGCCATTGGAATGACTTTGAGCCAGTCACTGATAAACACCACCATAATTAACAGGAAGACCCCAGCACTAAATGATGATAAACGGGTACGTCCACCAGATTTCACATTAATAATGGATTGACCAATCATGGCACAGCCTGCCATTCCGCCTAAAAAGCCAGATGCGACATTGGCAACACCTTGTCCTTTACACTCACGGTTTTTATCACTATTGGTATCGGTTAAATCATCCACAATTGTTGCGGTCATCATAGATTCAAGCAAACCGACGGCTGCTAATCCCAGTGAATAAGGCAAAATAATAGCTAAAGTTTCAAGATTTAAAGGAATATCAGGAAGTAAGAAAATTGGTAGCGTATCTGGTAATTGCCCCATATCGCCTACGGTTCTTACATCTAAACCAATGAACAAGGCAAAGAGCGTAAGGAGGACAATACAAATGAGAGGAGAGGGTAAAAGCTTCCCTATCACTGGGATATAAGGGAATAGATAAATAATAGCTAAACCTCCAACTGTCATCGCATAGACATGCCATGTCACATTGGTGAGTTCAGGCAATTGAGCCATAAAAATTAGAATAGCTAAGGCATTCACAAAGCCAATCACGACTGACTTTGATACAAACCGCATCAGAGCACCTAATTTTAGATAACCTGCTAGGATTTGAATAAATCCTGTCAAAATTGTGGCTGCTAATAAGTATTGCAGACCATGGTCTTTAACCAGTGTGACCATTAATAAAGCCATTGCACCAGTTGCAGCAGAAATCATACCAGGGCGACCACCTACGAAAGCAATCACAACTGCAATACAGAATGAAGCATATAGCCCGACTTTAGGATCGACACCTGCAATGATGGAGAAGGCAATTGCTTCAGGAATTAGAGCCAAAGCAACAACAATACCCGCAAGAACATCCCCGCGAATATTGGAGAACCATTGTTCTCGAATAGTGGATAACATGAAAATAGCCTATTTTTTTAAATTTTAGGAAAGGCTAGTGATGTGATATATGACACACAAGCTACTACACCACATCACTAGACAGTGATGAGTTATTTACTGAATTAAGAGGTAAATAAACTTATGGTGGCGTAAGTGTCATATTAAGAAAGATATCTATTTTGGAGGATTTCGGGGGCAATGATAGCAGTTAGACTCTTTTCTATCCACCCTAACCGCAGTATCGAAGTAAAAGTATAGAATTATCATAGATAATTTTAGAATTGATTTATGTCCATTTAACATAATGGATATTATACGAAGTACACTTGTATATTAATTGAAATATCAACCACTTAATAAAACAAAAAAAAATCCCAAAATGCCCCAAAAGCCGATTTTGAAACAAGTCGGCTTTTTTATGAGCAGTTTTGATATTTTTTGCCAATAAATTTGTTTAAAAAGTAGTCGATTTTGCGGTTTTTCTAATATTCTCAACGTCCCAGGATCTAAAATTATCCCCATTTCCTGCGGATAAACCTGGGACAGTTTTTAGCCTATCTTGTACGCATATACTCACAACAATTCCGGCCCTTTGCGTCTATACGCAAGAATAGAATTTTCATATGATTAAGTGGTCAGGAACAGGAAGTTCCATATAATTAAAAATAAGCACCAGGATGGCGCTATATAAGACACGCAAGAGCACAGAGACCTAATGTTCCAATAAAAAACCCTGGCAGGATGCCGGGGTTTTTTATTGCCTATCCTTTCTCATTTGCAAAACAAACATAATGCCCCTAAAATATAGACTATAATCTATATTTTGGTTGTGGTATGTGGACAGTCATTACGACAGATCTATTTAATCAGTGGCTTGAACAGCAAGATGAACCTACACAAGAGAAGGTCCTAGCTGCCCTGGTTGTTCTACAGCAGCAGGGACCGAGTTTAGGCCGTCCTTTAGTAGATACTGTGTATGAGTCTAAATTTACCAATATGAAAGAACTGCGTGTTCAACATCGCGGTAGACCCTTAAGAGCTTTCTTCGCATTTGATCCCTTACGACAGGCTATTGTTCTATGTATTGCTGATAAAGGCGGTAAAAAGCGTTTTTATAAAGACATGCTGGATATTGCAGATGAACAATACCAACTTCATCTCACTACCCTAGGAGATAAATCTAATGGCTAAGACTCTGCAAGAATTGTTAGCTAGCCGCTCTCCAGAGAGCCAAGCCCGTATTCAAAAAATGGCTGATGAATTACTGCTAGAAAATCAGCTTCATCTTATTCGTGAAGAACTCGAAATTTCTCAAAAAGAGCTTGCTGAAACTTTGGGAATAAAACAGCCATCGCTTTCAGCAATAGAAAATCGTGGCAATGATCTTAAGATTTCAACCTTGAAAAAGTATGTTGAGGCAATGGGAGGGAAGCTCCGTATTGATGTAGAGCTTCCAACAGGAAAACATATAGGATTCAACGTTTAACAATAAAAATGGGAGCTATAGGCTCCCATTTTTAGATTCGTATAACGTTGAACCCAACGGTAAATAGTCGTGTGATCAACATTCACACCCCGTTCGGCCAGCATTTCCTGCAGTTCACGATAGCTAATGCCATATTTACAATACCAGCGCACAGCCCAAAGAATGATTTCGCCCTGAAAATGCCGACCATGGAAAGGATTCATATGCTGCACCTTTAGCTAAAACAGTCTTCAGCTTACCATTCGTGGTTATTTGCAACAGTGCCGATTTTTTGAAAAAAGCATAGGTCTAGATAATCAAGCTAGATTTTTTAAAACTCCACATTGGTCAATTGTACATAAACCATCACAAGTACCTCTTAAATCAGATAGTTGTTCAATAAGCTTTTGTTGCTTGATTATATTTTCTCTGATAGCACTGACATGTAAGTCAATTAATTCATTCACATCTGAACAATTTTTCTCAGGTTTGTCTTTATAGGTAAGTAATTGACGAATTTCATTCAAACTCATATTTAAAGTTCGGCAATTCAAAATAAATTTAATTCGCTCAACATAGCCTACATCGTAAAGGCGGTAATTTCCTTCCGTTCTTTCCGGTTCCGGAATTAAACCTTCCTTTTCATAAAACCTAATTGTTAATACTGAACATGAGGTTTTTTTAGAGAGTTCACCAATTTTTAAATGCATTGAGTTAGTATTTCCAAAGATTCTTGACTCTATAGTAACTATAGGGATTCTAATATTCAAAGTTTATAATTTTTTTAATGGGTATAATTATGAGTGGTTGTGGATGTAGTAAAGAAACACCATGCGAAGATAAGAAATCTCAACAAGAAAATCATCCATCAATTGCAGAAGCAAACAATTCAAAGAATTGTGATAATACGCTTAGCTGTTGTGGTGAAGAGGAAGAAAAAAAATCTTCATCTCCTTGCTGTAACACTTCAAACAGTTGTGAAGATACCGCTCAATCCTGTTATGGTTCTGATCCCAAAGAAAATTTAAGCACTGAAGATATTTTAAAAGATTCGCACTACATGAGTGAATACTTAGTTCCCAAAATGGATTGTTCTGCGGAAGAACAGATGGTTCGTATGGCGCTATCTTCAATTGATGGTGTTCAAAAACTCATCTTTGATTTACCTAACCGTTCTTTAAAGGTTCTACATAATCAAAAAGATGAAAATATAACCACCAAACTTGAAGCTTTGGGTTTTGGTGCAAAGCTTGTGAAGACTGAAACTTATATAAGCAATCAACAGGCTAAGCAAACAAGTACCTACACCATTCCTAAAATGGATTGCTCTGCTGAAGAGCAAATGGTCCGTATGGCTCTTGCAGATATTGAAGCAGTTAAAGGTCTTACTTTTGATCTTCCCAATCGAAAACTGAAAGTCTTCCATAATGAAGGGATTCAGCAAATTACGGCTAAACTCGAAGGACTGGGTTTTGGGGCGAAACTTGATGAAACACAGCTTTCTTCAGGCGATATACCTAATGAACCTGATCCTGTGAGACAAGCTAAAGTACTTAAACTGTTATTAGGTATTAATGCTCTACTTTTCTTTATAGAATTCATCAGCGGTATTATTGCTGCGTCTACAGGATTGATTGCTGATTCTCTAGATATGTTTGCCGATGCAGCCGTTTATGGTATTGCGCTATATGCCGTCGGAAAAGCTGCGAAATATCAAATAAAAGCAGCCCATTTCGCAGGTTGGATTCAGTTATTACTTGCTGTTATCGTGATTGTTGATGTCATTAGACGATTCATGTTTGGAAGCGAGCCAGAATCAACGCTCATGATTGTTATTGGCCTGCTCGCACTTATAGCTAACGTGACATGCTTATATCTTATTTCTGGTCATCGAGAAGATGGCGCACATATGAAAGCCAGTTGGATTTTCTCGGCGAATGACGTTGTCGTAAATATGGGCGTTATATTTGCCGGTGTACTCGTGGCGTGGACGGGATCAGCTTATCCAGACTTAATCATTGGCATACTGGTTTCTTTATTCGTACTTAATGGTGCCCGAAAAATTTTGGCTTTGAAGTAAGAGTATCGAAAATGAATCTATTTGGCACTATTGCAAATAACCACGAATGGTAAGCTGAAGACTGTTTTAGCTAAAGGTGCAGCATATGAATCCTTTCCATGGTCGGCATTTTCAGGGCGAAATCATTCTTTGGGCTGTGCGCTGGTATTGTAAATATGGCATTAGCTATCGTGAACTGCAGGAAATGCTGGCCGAACGGGGTGTGAATGTTGATCACACGACTATTTACCGTTGGGTTCAACGTTATGCTCCTGAAATAGAAAAACGTTTACGCTGGTATTGGCTTTGTTGCATAAATATGTAAGCATCTGATTTAAATAAATTTAATTTTGGATTAAAAAAATAATCAAAACTTTCAAAATCATATAGTTATGAAATCTTTGTGCAACAAAGCCGCATCGATGCCAATATGAAGCTTACGCCATTGGCGACGATATTCAGGTCCATGTTTCTTACGTTTCCACTCACCTTCACCTAGAAACTTTAAGCCAGTTGAGTCGACGAGTAGATGTAGCCCATCACTACTTTTTTGATAGCTAATCGCAATATCAATATGTTTTTGTCTTCGACAAAGCGTACTGTAATCTGGTGCGGTCCAATTTAATCCACAAAGTTTAATCAGACTTTGAACAAAACCTGTGACCATGCGTAAAGAGAGTCTAAATAAAGATTTGATCATTAAACAGCATTGAATAGCCGTATCGGAGTAAGTTTGATTTCGACCTTGCTTGTTTTGTGGTTGTGCATACCACTGAGTGTTTGGATCAAACCAAATGGAAATGTTGCCCCGATTAATGAGAGCGCGATTATAGGAAGACCAGTTGGTTGTACGATAAGTTTTAGGAGTAGGTTTATTCATTTTGAAATTATAGGACTGAATAAACCTTATAGGCTAGGTTTGTGCAACAAAGCCTCCCCCTGTACAAACTTGATATTGTAACAAAATCAAGTTTATTAATTAGAAGAAGCTAAGACAATGAAATTACGATAAATGGTGAGTCACTTTTATATTAGTATTTCTGCGAAATCAATCTCTAAAAATATAAGGGAGACTACCTCCCTTATATTTCAACCAATCGAGATAATCAGGTTATCTTATATCTCTAGACCACATATCTTTTACTTAATCCCCATTCTGCCAATATCCGTCTATATGTCGTTGAAGATTTGTCTGCTGCAAAGTGCGCCTCCATTGAAACATCTAATGGAAGTTCTTCCGGTTTTTGACTCTCAACAATATCCTGATCCTCTGCAAAAATTTGTGCATTGAAGTCATATACAGCCTGTAGGTCACCCGTCGTATCAAAATTACGTGTCAACGGAACAAATAGCCTGGTTTGATTATGCGAAACAGGACAACAAGCATTCAAAATTTTTAAAATCCCATTGTTAGGAAAATAGACAGTAAGTGTTGCCGAGAATGGAGGATATACATCAAATTCTCGTTTCCATAAGAAATTCTCTGGCTCTAAATGTCTCAAACTATGAGGAAAGTTACTTACTGTAGAGATATAAATCGTTTTAAGTCCATAATCTGTTCTTTCAGTTTCATATTTTGGCACTACTGGATTATCACGATCAGCGAATGCCTTGTTATGCACCCAGGCAAAATGTGCCACATCGATAAAACCTTCAAGCTGACGACCACTAGAACCTGCTATATCAACAAATGGTGGGAGTATTGATTGATGTTCATCCGAATCCCAAGTTTCAAGAACTGGAAAATTAGCTTCACTTTCATCACGGCTAAATAAGCTGGTCCAAACTAGTCCATATTTCTCAACTACAGGGAATTTAGTTAAGGTGAACCGATCTGAAATTTGGGTAAGTTCTGGTTGAGCAGGGATTTTTACGCACTTACCTTGTGCGTTATAGTTGAGCCCATGATAGGGACAAACAATATTTTCACCTTCTACCCATCCTTTACTTAATGGCACTCCTCGATGTGGACAGATATCTCTGACCAGATGAATTTCTCCACTTTCAGTTTTATAAATAGCCATTTTGACATCAAGAAGCTGAACTTGTTGCGGTTGAGTCGTTACATCCTGGATTTGAACTACCGGATACCAATGCTGCGCTAGAATATTCCAGTCATTTGGGTCAAATTGACTACATTGTGGCTGAGTGAATAAATTGAGAACTGGTATTGCATTCATTTTAGCGCTGCCCCTCTTATAAGTTATTGATTAATTCAAACTTCTTAGCATTGCTTCATCATGACTTTTTCTTTTCTATCTGTCTATTAAAGACTTTAGGAATGGTATTTCTAATTTTTAGAACACTTTTCTTATTATTGTTCTTCTTATCTAAACTTAACGAATAACTAGCATTTTATAACTCATCACAATTCTTAATTGATGCTGAATTACTTGGACTCCTATTACTACTCTGACTTTATTTAGTGTTGCCTTTTTGGCAACGAGTTGAGCGAGATTCTCTGCTATGCACGGAATTAAATTGTCATTAAGTTGATAACAACAAAGTTCAAAGAGCCACAAAAATGTTGATATACACACCACCTTCTACGGCTAAGAGTATTCCAGTAATCGACTTAAGCGACAGTTTTTCCGATAACCTAGAAAAACGGAAATCTGTTGCGTGGGAAATCCATAAAGCATGCAGAACAACAGGTTTCTTCTATATTAAAAATCATGGTATCGCTTCTGAAGTTCTCCAAAAACAATTAGACATTGCAAAACAGTTTTTTGACCTTCCGATTGAAAAGAAACTAGAAATTGATTTCAAAAACTCCAAATGCCTTCGTGGTTATGAACCAATGGCAGCTCAAACACTTGATGAAGGCTCTCCTCCTGACTTAAAAGAAGGGTTCATGTCAGGGAAAAATCTAGATTCAAGTCACCCATATGTCCAAAAAGGCTATCCACAACATGGGCAGAATCAGTGGCCTGAAGATCTTCCTGAAATGAAGACCCAGACCGAAACCTATATTCAACAGACTTTAAAACTGGGTAAGCATCTAGCTGGCCTATTGGCACTTTCTCTTGGGCTTGAAGAAAACTACTTCGAGGCAGGCTATGATGAAACTGTCATTATTACCCGTATGCTTCACTATCCTCCTCAATCTGAAAAAATTGTAAACAATCAGCTAGGGTCCGGTGCGCACACTGATTGGGGGTTACTGACGCTCTTATTGCAAGATGAAGTAGGTGGACTAGAAGTACGCAATAGTGAGGGTGAATGGATACGTGCACCTCACATACCAGATACTTTTATCGTAAACCTCGGTGATTTAGTCCAATTCATGACTAATGGACTCTACCTCTCAAATATGCACCGTGTTTTCAATAGTAAAGCAGGTGTCTCACGTTATTCGGTTCCAACCTTCTTTGACTTGGATTACGAATACAAAATCAAAACGCTGCAAAATTTAGGTGATCAATTTAAGGCTGAACCTAAAGAAATGACTGTAGGTGAATACATAGCCTATATGTATCAAAAAACTTACGCATCGAAAAAAGAAGCCGTTTAATTTATTTAACAGTTGGTATCAAAATTATGAAAAAAATGTTTCCCCTAGGTTGTGCTGGTTTAGGCATTCAAAACTCATCAAAAGAACGACCAGTAAGCCTGAATGAGCCTACTATTCTCGAACAGTTCGAAATGCTAAAAGCTGCGGAGGTCTTTGATTTTCTGGATCGTATCCCTCTTGAAGATAGTCAAATAGATGCTTACATCAAGGCAAGTCAGAAAACAAATATCCCTATTTATTCTGGTTGTGGCTTATATGTCATTGGCAAGGATGAGGAAGCATTCAAACAGGATATTAATCGTAGTGCCGCTGTAGGGGCCAAATTCCACAACATGATGATTTGGGCAAAACATGCAGATGGTCATTATGTAACGAACGAAGAAGTTGCTAAAACTTATATCGATTTCTACACCTACGCTCAAAGTAAAGGAATAACGGTTACCTTAGAGTGCCACGTTGATAACTGGTCTGAAGATTATCGTCGAGTAATTCCGGTGGCAGATCTTATAGAAAAAGAAGGTGTGCCGTTTGAGTTTGCAATGGATTACAGCCATTGTATTTTTAAAATTGAAAATGAAATTGAGCTTGCTGTATCACAAATGCGTGATGATCCTGAAGCTATCAGAAAGTTAGATCCTTTTAATAATGATAGTTTTGCAGATGATTGGCTGAATCGAAATTTAGTTACATGGGGGCAGATCCGTCCTGCAGTCCCGAATAATCCAGTTAACTGGTTAGCATTTGAAACAGGACCATATAATGGCTTAGGAACAAATCGTCCTGGCCGAGGAATTCAGTATCCATTTAATCAACCTACGGAAGGTGAATGGCATACAGACTTCTGGCATGCATATAAGCTTGCACCAACCAAAGAAGTCATTCGTAAAATCATTGATAGCTACTTGAACAATCCAAATTCTAAAGTTCAACTTATGACTGTTGATAATATCAATTTAGAGTCGTATGGTTTAAATTGGAAATACAACATGTTTGCCGACAGTTGCAGTGTTGCCCATTATATTCGTGAGATTTATGAGGAGCGACTGGCAATATTTATGGCAAAACAAAATTCAACTGATACTCTTCAAAGAGAATCAGCATGAATAACCTACTTAATTTAAAAAATATTTTCGTAAATGCCAGTCTTTTAGGACTTTTACTCATCAGTGGGGCCAATCCAGCATTGGCCGCTGATCAAGCGGCTTTTGTCTATGTCGCTCATAAAAACGATTATGGTTGGTCTTATTCACACGATATAGGTCGTCTGAAAGCAGAAAAGTCCTTACAGGGTAAATTTAAGACCTCTTATATCGAGAATATTCTAGATAATGCCGACTCTGAACGTACATTTCGGAGACTCGCACAACAAGGAAATAAGGTTATATTTGCTACTACCTTCGGGTATATGAATGCCATTGAAAAGGTAGCTAAACAGTTCCCGAACACCATTTTTATGCATGCGAACGGATATAAAACTGCAAAAAATGTGGGAGTCTATGATATCCGAACCTATGAAGGCTCTTACTTGCAAGGGGTATTGGCAGGCTATAAGACTAAAAGTAATGTTTGGGTGTTGTAGCACCATTCCCAATTCCTGAAGTCATTAGAGACATCAATGCCTATACACTTGGGGCTCAATCTGTAAATCCAAAAATTAAGACCAAGATAGTCTGGATTAACACTTGGTTCGATCCAGGAAAAGAGCGTGAGGCTGCATTTGCATTGATCTCACAAAATGCTGATGTATTATCACAAGTCACCAACTCCCCCGCTGTAGTTCAAGCTGCTCAGGAAAAAGGAAAATTTGCCTTTGGCTGGAACTCAGATATGGGTAAGTTTGCTCCTAAAGGTCACCTAGCTGCATCAGTGTTATATTGGGAAAAAAATCTATACCCCTGTTTTGCAACAAGTGCATAACAAAATATGGAAGTCGGGATCGACATGGTATGGTGTCAAGGAAGGTGCCATCGATATAACTGGTTTTGGCCCAATGGTCACTAACAATGAAAAAATGAACGTTTTGGCAGTGCGAGATAAAATTTGTAATGGTCAATATGTTGTGTTTAGTGGACCTCTTCACAAACAAGATGGAACATTACTTTTAGAAAAAGGCAAACATCTCTCAAATACGCAATTGATGAGCATGAATTACTTCGTTAAAGGCGTGGATGCTGCTTATCCTAAATAAACATGAATAAGCCCTTATTGAAGAATTTCAATAAGGGCTTAGCTTTTTTGATGTTTATACCTTTCAGATTAAGCTTAGGACCCTGCTTCGCCTCTCTGCAATATTTCGTCTGCAATGAGCCTAGAGAGAGCATCTGTCGCTGTAGAAAGATAATGACCTTTACGTGCATAGAGACCTAAATCACAGTAAATACCATTGTTATCATTCAGTGGGATATAACGAAGGCGATTATTGATTATTTCATTTTCCAACCCAAAGAATGTCTGAAAACCAATTCCCTTATTCCTGAGTATTAACTGTTTCATTAATTCCAAAGAACTCGTTTGCATTTTAAAATTTGGAATAGCATGTTGTGCACCCGCAAATAATGGCGCTAACTGTTGATAAATAGACAAATTAGGTTTTGGCATGATTACGTCATAGTCGAGGCATTGATGGAATGACACCGTCTTTTGAGAAGCCAGCGGATGGTCAGTCGATACAATTGCACCTAATTTAAAATGGGATATTGCTATTTGATGCAAATCATTATGCTTTGGCAAGGCAAAAGCCAAGCCTAGATCCACCCGATTTTCAATGATTTCATTAGGGATATCTTTTGAGCCTAAAATTGTAACCCCTACAGTTACATTAGGATATTTGACCTGGAATTTTTCAATAATCTCTGGCAGTAAATTAATCGCTAGTGTTTCAACACTCGCAATTTCAACATGACCTTTATAAAGCCCTTTCAGTGCATCCAATTCATTCTGCAATCGCTTAGTATCTCTCAGTACTAAACTAATATGTCTTGAAAACAACTCACCTGCATGAGTAAGCACCATACCCGAAGGCACCCGATTGAATAATGGTGCTCCAATTTCATCTTCGAGTTTTAAAATTTGCCTGTTTACAGCGGAAGACACGACATTTAATTGTCTGGCTGCTTCCCTGATTGAACCGCACCGGCGTACAGCATCAAAATAATGAATTGCTGCTGAGTGAAAGCGAAGACCACGTGTACTCATTTTAACATCACATCCTATTCCAACTTTAAAGTCCAAATTCATTTATAAATTTGAATGAGCTATTGAAATAGAAGCAAAAAACTTGCCATTAAGTAGCAGCCATTTTTTGGACCTAAAGCATTATTTTCAGTGCATCCCGTTGCTTTTTCAGCATCACTACTCATTTAAAAAAGTTTAAGCAATTGTTTTTATTTAATTAATTAAGAATAGCTCTCTTTTTGGCATCAGCTTGCTCGATATTCATTGCTATGCGGTCTCATGATTATTTTATAAAAAAAGAAAACATTATTTTTGAGAGATTGCTACATGACTGCGCTGGAAAACAATCAAAACATTACCTCTATACCCATCATCGATATTTCTGGACTTTTGGATAATGACATACAAACGCACCAAAACATTGCCTCACATATTCGGAAAGCATGCTTAGATAAAGGTTTTTTTTACATTACCGGACATGGAGTTTCTAAAGCATTACAAGATAAGGTTTTTGAATATTCCAAATTATTTTTTAGTCTTCCCCCAGAACAGAAAAAGCAGTGGTCCAAAGAGCTTTCTGAAGCAAATAGAGGCTATGAATCATTAAGAGCACAAACACTTGAACCTAATTCTCCGCCTGATATAAAGGAAGGCTTTTATATCGGGAAGGAACGCTCACCTTCAGATCCTTTTGTCATCCATAAAGCTTTTAACCAAGGCCCAAACCAATGGCCAGATATTGATGGATTTAAAGAGGTAATGGAGGAATATCAAGTTGAATTGATTAAAGTCTCTGAACGACTCATGCGTGCTATTGCATTATCTCTAAACTTGGAAGCTGACTATTTCACAGAGTTTTGTAAGGATGCAGATTTAGTCACTTTACGCTTATTACACTATCCCCCTCAACCAGCTAATGCTCAACCAAATGAAAAAGGTTGCGGGGCACATACTGATTTCGGCGGGCTTACTCTATTACTTCAAGACCATAATCGTGGTTTACAAGTATGGGATCAGTCAACAAACCAATGGATTTGGGCAGAGCCTATTGAAGATAGTTATGTCGTTAACCTAGGTGACCTAATCTCTATGTGGACGAACAATACATATAGATCCACCCTCCATCGCGTCATCAACATCTCAGGTGGGGAACGATATTCTGTTCCATTCTTCTACAGCGGTAATCACCAGTATCAGATTGAATGCATTCGAGAGTGTTTGGAGGAAAACTCAGAACCGCTATATCCACCAATCAGTGTTGAACAGCATTATCGTAACATGTTCAAAAAAACATATATCTAATAATAAGGAGTTTCCCATGAAAAAATTACCAGTTATCGACATTGCACCTCTTTATGACGTTAACCATCCTGATTATGCAGATATATGCAACCAAATTGACCAAGCATGTCGTGAATGGGGATTCTTCTATATCAGTGGTTATAAACCGAATCACCTTGCAGAAGTTCAAAGTTTAGCTAAAGAGTTTTTTAGTAAGCCTCTACAAGAGAAATTAGAAATAGATATTCAAAAGAATAAAATTGCACATAGAGGATATGGTGCATTAGGAGTAGAACAACTGAACCCTGACTTACCTGAAGACTTTAAAGAAATATATGACATGGGTGTCCATTTAGAAGCTAATCATCCCGAAGTCATTAATCAAGAACCTCTAAGGGGACCAAATGTTTATCCAAATATTGAAGGGTGGAAAGTAGCTACAGAAGAGTATTTTGATGAAATGGTGGATTTAGCAAAAATATTGCTTAATGCCATGTCTCATGCCATTGGTCTTCCGCAAAATTATTTTGATCATTGTCTGCAAGACAGCCTATGTTTTCTCCGGTTAATTCATTATCCGCCTACCTTAGACAATACAGACTCTCAAGGTTTTAATGCGGGAACACATACTGATTATGGGTGTGTAACTATTTTGGCTCAGGATGAAGTAGGTGGATTACAAGTTCAGGATGTAAATGGTAATTGGATCGATGCTCCTCCTATACCTAACACCTATGTAATCAACATCGGAGATATGATGGCACGATGGTCAAATGATCTCTATAAATCGACACCTCATCGCGTTTCGAGTCCTAAAGGAAAACAAAGATTCTCATTTCCATTTTTCATACAACCTAGTCCAAAAACTGTAATCCGTTGTCTACCTAACTGTTACAGCGAATCCAATCCACCTAAGTACTTACCAATTACTAGTATGGAATATTTGCAATCACGTTTTAGTGCAACCTACAAACATCGTGCTGAAGTTTGAATATCGGAAACAATTATATGAAAAAAAATGCGCCCTATCTATTTTTAAGCACATGTTTAATAAGCACTTATTCTTTTGCTGAGGAATCATGGTTAAATTGGCAATCCAATAGTATTTCTGCACTTTACGGTAAAGGTTTTGAAGTTGAACCAGATACACATGAAACCATTACCTTCGAACATGCTAGTAATTGGAGATGGGGAGATCTCTTTCTATTCGTCGACACTTATTGGTTTGACGGTGAAAAGACTGCTTCCCAAGGACATAATGCTGTCTATACAGAAATAGCCCCACGCTTTTCAATAGGAAAACTAACCAATACGAATTTGAGCTTTGGGCCAGTGAAAGATGTCCTAATAGCTACGAGTTTTGACTTAAGTATTCAAGATCAGCCTGGCTATGACGATATGTGGACTTATTTAGTTGGTCCAGGTTTTGACCTAGATATCAAAGGCTTTGATTATTTCACCCTTAATTTTTACTATCGCATTCCAGACGATGGAAACACCCCAAGTGGACAATGGCAAATCACTCCTTCCTGGTCATATACCGTCCCATTTCTTAAATCATCAATCATTTTTGATGGATACATTGATTGGGTAGTCAATTCCAAAGGTAATAACTCTTCCGACTTTCACTTTAACCCACAAATCAAATATGACCTTAGCCCTCATCTAGGCTTAAGCCCAAAAAAATTAGCAGCAGGTATTGAATACGACTATTGGAAAAACAAATTCTTAATCGAAGACACTCCATATTTTAAAACTAATCAAAATGCTACTAGTTTCATCGTCAAATATACCTTTTAGGCTGAAGGAGAAAAACATATATGACTAACACAATCACAGCCAATAACTTAAAACCAAGCTCCATGATTTTTCTCAGTATCCAGCACGTCTTGGTAATGTATGCAGGTGCTGTTTCAATTCCCCTAATTGTTGGAGGAGCTTTAGGGTTAAGCACTGCAGAAATTGCTTTCTTAATTACTGCAGATCTATTTGTTTGTGGCATTGCCACCCTCATTCAAACTATTGGTTTTAAAAATGTAGGTATTCGCTTTCCCATTATGATGGGAGTTACCTTTACTGCAGTAGGCCCAATGATTGCAATTGGGACTAATCCAGATATGGGACTACTAAGTGTATTTGGGGCAATCATTATCGCAGGGATCTTTGGCTTCCTGATTTCACCATTTATTGGAAAGTTAATACGATTCTTCCCTCCTGTGGTGACAGGAACTCAAATTCTTGTGATTGGTCTATCTCTCATTGGTATTGCAGGCACATGGTCCGCTGGCGGATATGGGGTAAAAGACTTTGGAAATCCATTGTACTTATCTATCGCTGCCTGTGTTCTATTAAGCATTATTATCATCAGCCGTTATGTTAAAGGCTTTTTGGGCAACATTTCAGTTCTAATCGGGATGGGAATTGGTTATATCATCGCTGCATTTTCTGGCCTCATCTCTTTAGACAAGATAGATGAAAGCCCATGGTTAGGTTGGGTGATGCCATTTCACTTCGGTATTCCAGAGTTTAACTTTTGGGCTGTCTTGACTATGTGCGTAGTCATGCTGGTTATTTTCATTGAAACAGCTGGGATGTTCATGGCTGTAGGTGAAATTGTTGAAGAAGAGGTGGATCAGGAAAAATTGACTCGCGGTTTTAGAGCTGACAGCCTTGGCACAATGATTGGTGGGATTTTTAATATCTTCCCGTATACATCCTATGCTCAGAACATCGGTTTGCTAGCGATCACAGGTGTTAAGAATCGCAGTGTATGTGCTTTAGCTGGTGTGTTTTTAATCCTTTTAGGTCTATTTCCTAAAATAGCTTACTTTGTTGCGTCTATACCCTCATGTGTTCTAGGTGGAGCCGCATTGTTTATGTTTGGGATGGTGACATCTAATGGTATCAAAGTACTGCAGCGTGTCGACTTTCAAAATGTGAATAATCTCTACATCATTGCAGTCAGTGCCGGCATAGGTATGTTGCCTGTATTCACACCTACTATTTTCTCACAACTACCATCTTATCTTTCACCTCTGTTAAACAGCCCAATTTTGCTAACGGCTTTTTGTGCTGTGATTTTGAATGCTGTTCTCAATCGAAAACAGCGGATATTGGATGAATAGTATCTTCAGAAATTGAAAGATGCATAAATATCAGATACACAGGGCTTTGTTGCACAAACATAGCCTATAAGGTTTATTCAGTCCTATAATTTCAAAATGATCAAATCTTTATTTAGACTCTCTTTACGCATGGTCACAGGTTTTGTTCAAAGTCTGATTAAACTTTGTGGATTAAATTGGACCGCACCAGATTACAGTAGCTTTGTCGAAGACAAAAACATATTGATATTGCGATTAGCTATCAAAAAAGTAGTGATGGGCTACATCTACTCGTCGACTCAACTGGCTTAAAGTTTCTAGGTGAAGGTGAGTGGAAACGTAAGAAACATGGACCTGAATATCATCGCCAATGGCGTAAGCTTCATATTGGCATCGATGCTGAAACCTTGCAAATACGTGCAGTACAGCTTACTACAAATAATGTGAGCGATTCGCAAGTACTCGGTGATTTACTTGCTCAAATTCCCTTAGATGAACGAATTGATTCGGTCTATACCGATGGTGCTTATGACACGAAGCACTGCAGACAAGTCATTCTAGATCGAGATGCACATGCGCTCATTCCGCCAAGAAAAAATGCAAAACCATGGAAAGATCAGAAATTGAGATCTTTAGAGCGGAATGAGTTACTGAAAACAGTTAAACGTTTAGGAAGAACGCTTTGGAAAAAATGGTCTGGTTATCATCGTCGAAGTTTAGTTGAAACCAAGATGCATTGCATCAAACTATTAGGTGATAAATTAACAGCAAGGAGTTTTTCTAGTCAGGTGAATGAGATTCATGCACGCATAGCCGTATTGTCAAATTTACAGAATTAGGTCGTCCTCATACCCAAGTTGTCACTTGAATTCTGTTCAAATGAGCAGAGTGTTATCTTTTAAATCTTTGTGCAACAAAGCCTTTCTAAGTCAAAAATACGTTTGGATAGCATTTCTGTCTATTAGAATGATTTGCATACAATGTTCTGCTTTTTAGAACACAAAAGCAGAATGAATTGAAAAAATCAAAAGTTATGGCATGAAAATCGCTTAAGCATGGATAAGTACTTTGTAAACTGCCCGTGAGATTGAATAGCTGTATGTCGATTACCTTTTCCCGATTTTCTGAATATTTTATGGCTGTTGCCCGTACTGGCAGTTTACGTAAAGCCGCAGAACAGCTTTTTATTTCAGTCTCTGCAGTGCATCGGCAAATTATTCTTGCTGAAGAAGAGTTAGGCGTTGCTTTATTTGAGCGTTTACCGCAGGGGCTGAAGCTAACGTTAGCAGGTGAATTACTTTATGCTGATTTGCTTAAATGGCAAAAAGAATATCAGCTGACTCGAATTCGATTTGATGAAATTCAAGGATTAAGTCGCGGCAATATTGAAATGGGTTTTATTTCTGCCCTAAATGATGGTTTTGTCGTGGATTGTATTCAACGCATGGCTGAAAGATATCCATGGATTAATCTCAATATCAGTATGAATAGCAGTGAAGAAATATCGAGAAAAATCATTGATGCAGAATTAGATTTTGGCATTATCTTAAATCCTAAAAGTCACAATCAATTAGAAATCTTATCCTTTATTGAAATTCCTTTAGGCTATGTTTTATCACCACATCACACCTTAGCCGGCATGGATAAAATCTATTTATCTGACACTTTAAATGAGCGTCATATCATGCCAAGTGAGCCCTTAGTCATCAGTGATTATGTACATACACTCTATAAACATCACAAATTTAATCCTATACAAAAGATAGAATGTAATGACATTAGAATGATAACATCATTAATTCAACAACAATTAGGCATTGGCTTAATGTCATATATGGATGCATTACCACTTTTAAACTCAAAAAAGATCGTATTTAAGCCCATTCGTGAAAAAGGTATGCATCGTTTAACCATTGCACTGTGCGTCGCTTCAAAACGTCAAACATCTCGTCTTTCACAAATAATGGTAAATTTATTGGTCGAAAAAATGGAAGAAATCAAATTGCAATTAAAGCAACTTCCTTAAACATTTAATCCTTTGCTCTTCAATCTAATGTTTCTAAATAGCTAAAAAAAGCCAGTGTGAATATTCACACTGGCTGCTGAAAGCTAACCTTTTAGTTTTAC
Organism: Acinetobacter sp. Tol 5; assembly: GCF_019702905.1. NCBI lineage: Bacteria > Pseudomonadati > Pseudomonadota > Gammaproteobacteria > Moraxellales > Moraxellaceae > Acinetobacter > Acinetobacter sp. Tol 5. The sequence goes on from NZ_AP024709.1 coordinate 22,016, forward strand.
ATTTCTTTTTGTGTCTTACAGCTTAGTCGAGTGGATTACCGACAATGTTACTAATAATTCCCTTCATAATATGATTGCCTTGTTCTTTACGTAACTCTTCATACCACTCTCGGGTCACCGCTTCATCTTTCATATGTGTCACATCACAGCGCTTACGGGCACGAAGTACCAACTCATTGGCACGTTCATTACGCTTGTTCTGATAGCGACGTAAAGAATCTTGTAAACCTAAGGTATTAATTTGCAATGAACGTGCCAAATAGATAGCATCTTCCATCGCTTGGCAGCCGCCTTGACCAATATCAGGTGTTGTACTGTGCGCTGCATCACCTACAATCACCACTCGACCTTTGTAAAAATTGGCAAATGGTTCGATATCGTGAATTTCTACACGATTGGTCTTTTGCACATCGACTGCATCAATTAACTTTTGGACAGGCTCACACCATCCTTTAAAGTATTGTTTGAATAAAGCTTTGTATTGGCTACGATCATTTTCAAGACCAACAGCTAACGGCACATCAAAAAAGAAATAGAAACGATTATTCGCCACTGGCATCAGTGAAACACGTTTGCCTTCACCTACAAACGTTGTCCATTGATCTGCTGCGGCATAATCGTCTGAGACATCAACGAGACCATTCCAATTGACATAGCCTGCATAGCGTCGCTCAACTTGCTCACCTAAAACATAGGCACGAGTAATTGAGTGTGTACCGTCTGCACCCACCAATAGATCAGATTCTATTTCGCTACCATCTGCAAATTGAATTTTTACACGCTCTCCTTCTTCAACAAAAGAAATCATTTTCTTAGCTAGATGAATATCTTCACGACCAAATTCATCCATTAACATATTCTGAAGTTCCGCACGTGATACCGGATATGGTCGTTGCCCGACTTCTTCAATCAATGGATAAAGGCTAAACTGGGTCATCACATCGCCCGTCAGACCATCAATATAAGCAAGGTTATCCATTTTGCCGCCAAGCTTTTCAACTTGCTCTGTCAAACCCAAATAATTTAGACATTTCACACCGTTAGACCATAACGAAATAGCAGCACCCACCGGTAAAATTTGTTCTGCCTGTTCATAGATGGTTACTTGGTGTCCGAATTTTTTTAGTGCGATGCCTGTAGTTAGACCCGCCATACCTGCACCAATAATTGTAATTTCCATCTATAATTCCCCTGTGTTTTATAAGTTTCTAAGTCATAAAATGCTAAAAGCGTGCCATTTTTTATAAAGCGCCCTGAAAAAAATCCAAAGTTGGCACACGCTGTGCATCTAAACGCGTGTAAATGCTTGTTTTTATCGTTTGTTAAATTTTTTGTAGCACGATAGCGCAAAGCATGAATTTTGAAAGAAAATAGCGAATGGATTTAATATATGGCGACTTTATTAGCACCCGATTTTGATATTCCTGCACAATTACAGACACTTACCAATTTGGCAGATGACCGTATTGGTGCAAAAATTATTGAATGTTCAGATGAATTTTTCGCAGAAGCAAAACGTATGCTTCAATTTGACGCGCCAATTTTTGTTGAAGATAAATTCGATGACCATGGTAAATGGATGGATGGTTGGGAAACGCGCCGTAAACGTCACACAGGTTATGACTGGGCAATTATTCAATTGGGCGTAGCTGGGCATATTAAGGCTTTAGATATTGACACTACCTTCTTCACTGGGAATTACCCTGCTTCAGCTTCAGTTGAAGCCTGCTACGCCCCTGATGGCGATCTTGCTCAAGCTGAATGGTTGAACATATTAGAGAACAACGTACTTGGCCCAAGTCAGCATCATGTTTTGCCGATTACAGCTGACCAAGTTTTTACTCATGTGCGTTTAAATATTTTTCCTGATGGTGGTGTTGCTCGTTTTAAAGTGTATGGTGAAGTGAGCGTTCAACAACAAGATCACACTGCAACAATTGATTTAGTTGCTTTAGAAAATGGTGGACGTGTAATTGCTTATAGCGATGCACATTTTGGTCATCCACGTAATCTGATTAACCCAGGTCGCGGAATTAATATGGGTGATGGTTGGGAAACCAAACGTCGTCGTGCACCGGGCTTTGATTGGTGTATTTTGGCTTTGGGTCAAACTGGTGCAATTGAAAAAATTGATATCGATACGGCACACTTTAAAGGCAACTTTCCAGCCCAAGTCTCTATTCAAGCCGTATATGTTAAAGATGCAACTGATCCACAATTAATTCCACAAAGTATGTTCTGGCCGTTTTTGCTTGAAGCACAAGACATGCAAATGGATCATATTCATAGCTTTGTAAACGAAATTTTGCAACATGAAAAGATCTCGCATATTCGCATTAATATGATTCCAGATGGTGGTATCAGCCGTATTCGTTTGTGGGGTAAAACCAAAAGCTAAATTGAAAGCTTGAATACTTTCTACATCGAGAAGGATAAGTACTGTGGTTTTATCCTTCTTCTCCTACACTTGATATAGACAATAAAAGAATTACACATGGTTCAAACAATTCAGCTACAGCCCCTGAGCATTGAAAACTTTGCCCCTTTTGGTGAGGTGATTTGCTGCGGAGGACAGGATTTTTTTCATATCAATGATGCACATACCGAGCGTTATCATGCCCTTGTAACCACTGAAATCTTCGGTGAAGCACATGCAGGTATTAGTATTTTTCGTAATATTAAACAGACAGAAATTCCTTTTTCGGTTTCGATGCTTGAGCGACATCCGAATGGCTCACAAGCTTTTATCCCGATGCAAGGTCAGGCTTTTTTAATTGTGGTGGCACCTGCATTGGATGATCAAACGCCTGATATTTCAAAACTCTGTGCTTTTATTTCAGATGGTACACAAGGTGTTAACTACCATGCAGGTACATGGCATCACCCTCTATTAACTTTAGAGGCGCCAAGTAACTTTGCCGTGGTTGATCGTATTGGTATTGGACATAATTGTGATGTTTATCAGTTTAATGAAGTACTCAATATCGTGGCATAAATTTAAACTATCATTGAAATTGAAACCTCAATTTAAAATTGTCTCAGAAATTAAAAGCCCCATCCGTGGGGCTTTTAAGTCTTGTGCAGTATGTTGTGTAACGATGTACGGTTTTAACGAATCAATTAGAAGTGATATTTCACTAGCGCACTGACGTTATTTTCATCTTTACCTTTAATATTATATTTATTATTCCAAACTGAACCGTACCGGGTTTGTCGGAGACTTTTTTATTTAAGTTAGGCCACCTGACCTAACGGGTTAATCTTATCATAGTACATTGCTTCAAACTCAAAAGGCGATACATAACCCAGTGCACTGTGTACACGCTTTTTATTGAACCAATCTACCCAGTTTAGTGTCGCAAGTTGTACATCTGCTAAACCTTGCCAATCTGCTTTTAAATATTCAATCACCTCTGTTTTGTATAAGCCATTCACCGTTTCAGCCAGAGCATTATCGTATGAATCACCAGTTGTACCGACTGATGCTCGTAAATTTGCAGCTTCTAAACGATTGGTATAGCGAATAGAAAGATATTGCACACCTCTATCGGAATGATGAATCATATTCTTTGGCATGCCTCGATCGTACAATGCTTGCTCAAGTGTATCGAGTACCATATCTGTATTCATCCGTGTAGATACTTTCCATCCAACAATTGCTCGTGAGAACACGTCAATAACAAATGCGGTATATACCCAGCCTGAATGAGTTTGAATATACGTAAAGTCACCCACCCATAGTTGGTTTGGATGATCAGCATTAAAATTACGTTTCACTAAATCATCTGCCCGTTTTTGGTCATCTCGGTTACGGGTGGTTTGTTTATTCTTACCACGCCAAACACCTTGTATACCTAGCTTTTGCATCAATCGAGCAACTGTACAACGTGCAATCACATAGCCTTCACGTTTCAGTTGTTGCCAGACCTTACGCACACCATACCGACCTGAACTTTCCTTCCAAATTCGTTTAATTTGTTCAGCATGATGCTCATCATGTAGATCTCGTTTCGCTCGATGTTCTGGATTGTCAGCGAGATCTAAAGTCCGGTAATAGGTTGAAGCAGCGATCGGTAAAATCCTACAAATCGCCTCAACACCATATCGATCTTTATTGTTAAGGATAAAATCCACCATTATTTGTGTGGGCGGTCGAGCTCCGCCTGGGCGAAAAAAGCGGCTGCTTTACGTAGAATTTCATTGGCACGTTTTAATTCTTTAATTTCACGTTCCATTTGCTTCATTTTTTCTTGGTCAGATACCTGTTGTACTTTGGCGGGATTTTGTTGATCTAAGTATTTTTGATGCCAGGCACGAAATGTTTCAGGAGTACAACCAATCTTAGGCGCAATTGCTGTGATTGCAGCCCAAGTAGAAGGATAATCGGTGGTGTTTCAAAAAGTATGCTGAAACAAAGCAGGTTGAATTTTGATAAAATAGAGAAATGCGAATAACTCTAGAAATCAAATGTCCAACCTGCCTCGGTGACAGTATAAAGAAAAATGGCATCAAAGTAGATGGGAAACAAAACTATCAGTGCAAAGACTGTAAACGTCAGTTTATTGGTGACCATGCTCTGAGCTATCTAGGATGTAATTCAGGCATTACTCGAAAAATATTACAGTTGATGGTCAGAGGTAGTGGTATACGAGATATCGCTGAAGTTGAGCGAATCAGTATCGGTAAAGTTTTACGTACTTTAACCGAATCGACCTACCAAATTCAGCCTAAACAAAGTCATTATGAGTCTCTTGAAGTTGATGAGTTTTGGACTTTTGTGGGAAATAAAAATAATAAACAATGGCTTATTTACGCCTACCATCGAGAAACAGGTGAGATTGTTGCTTATGTTTGGGGTAAAAGAGACTTAGCTACAGTTCAACGATTGAAGACAAAGCTTAAACAATTAGGTATTCACTACACCCGAATTGCAAGTGATCATTGGGACAGTTTCATAACTGCTTTTAAAAACTGCAAGCAAAGTATTGGTAAATTTTTTACTGTAGGTATTGAAGGTAATAATTGCAAAATAAGGCATCGAATTAGGCGTGGTTTTAGAAGGAGTTGTAATTTTTCAAAAAAGATTGAAAACCATTTTAAAGCTTTCGACTTAACCTTTTTTTACATCAATAATGGCTTCATTTAATGTCAGCATACTTTTTGAAACACCACCGGATAATCTTTTTCAGATTCAATCAATAATTGAACCGCTCTTTCTCTAATTTCGGGGGTATAGTTTGGTTTTGTCATCGAGATAGTCTCTCAGAATATTGACTCTCCGACAAACCTGGTACGGTTCAAACTGAATGCTCAACGCCTACATACAGGCGTGTATCTGGGGAAATATGTTGCCCCACATTCCATTTATATTGACTGGTCCAGTTCATCTCACTGGCTGAGCCTTTTTCCGCAGTTGACCAATCCAGAAAAGCATCTGCTAAGAAAGATTCTGAGCCAATTTTAAAAGGTATGGCATAGGTAAGCGTCATTTAATAGTCATCAGCTTTAGTATCATTATTCACTTTATATAAATTTAATTTTGCATATTGAAAATATGGCACATCAAAGTCTAAGCCAATACCATAGAGAAAATTATCCATGTTGCTACCCGCTTCCCAAGTGGTTGCAAGCAATACATCTTTTACAGGGCCAAATTTAAGTTCTTTACCCGTTACAGCGCCTAAACTCAATCGTGGTGATGCTTCAAAATAGGTTTGATCGCCCCTGACGTCATTATGTGTACGGTCGGCAAAAATGAAGAAATCACCATATTTAAGCTTTGACGCGTATTCAAATGTCACAGTGGTTTGTTTGTCTTCTTTTGCAATGAGCTGATAGTCGGTGCCATATAGACCGGTAATGCTGAAGTCTTGCCAGATTGGGGCTGCAAAGATAGAGTTGGCTGAAATAGTGCATAGAATTGCAGCTGAAAGAGGCATAAATTTCATTAAATTGTTTTTCCTAGCGATAAATACGTTCTGAGTAATTTATTTAGCAAAAACAAAGCCAATATTAGATTTTTTAATAAAAAAAGCCCACATTAATGTGAGCTTTTTTTATTTATTTTGAATAGCTTAGTGATGACTATCTATAACAATATTGCTGGTTTTATTCACTTCTTTACTTTTAAAAAAGTTTAGATGGTTAAACACAATATTTAATACGATGGCCATGAGGCACGTTGAACTAATACCTGAATGGAACAGGGTTTGTACCCATTTTGGGAAATTCGCATAGAATGAGTGATCAATAATTGGAATCATACCTGCGGCAATTGCTGTAGCAACAATGATTAGGTTCTTTTGCTCACTATAATCAATTTTAGCTAAAGTACGAATACCACTTGCAGCCACTGTACCAAACAATACCAAACCTGCGCCACCCAATACCGGTACAGGAATTGCAGCAATCAAACGGCCCATAATTGGTAAAATACCCAATACAACTAAAATTAAGCCACCCGCTGCAACAACAAAACGGCTTTTTACACCAGTAATCGCGACCAAGCCTACATTTTGTGCAAAGGCACTTTGCATGAATGAGCCAAATATTGGTGCTGCTGCACTTGAAAGCATATCGGCACGTAGCCCATTGGTAATACGTTCAGCGTCGACTTTGGTACCGACAATTTCACCAACAGCGATAATATCAGCTGTAGTTTCAGTCATAATCACCAATGTCACAATTAGCATGGCAATAATGGCACTCAGTTCAAATGTTGGCATACCAAAGGCAAAGAAACTTGGGAATTGAATCCAATTGCCATTTGCGACTTTTGAGAAATCGCCAAAGCCCATCGCATATGCCAGCACTGTACCTAGCACAATTGCTAATAAGATGGATAAACGACGAATTGTAGCGTTTCGAGTAATATTCAGCACAATGACAATGGCTAAAGTTAGAAAAGCCAAACTAATATTTTCAGCACTGCCCCAATCAGGCGCTTTGCTATTTCCACCCATCATCCAACGTACTGCGACAGGTAGCAATGACAAACCAATCACGGTAATCACGCAGCCGGTCACGATTGGCGGGAAAAAACGAATAATTTTTGAAAAATATGGTGCTAAAAAGAAACCGATTAATGAAGCAACAATAACCGCACCATATACTGCCGAAAGCCCACCACCTGCAGTGACTATGGCAATCATCGTTGCCACACCAGCAAAGGATACGCCTTGAACTAGGGGTAATTTTGCACCGATGTATTTCACACCGACCGTTTGTAAAATCGTGGCTAAACCACCGACAAATAATGCTGCTGCAATTAATAAACCAATTTGTGCAGGTTCAAGTCCTGCGGCTGTACCAATAATCAGTGGCGGCGCAATAATACCGCCATACATCGTCAATACATGTTGTAAGCCATAAGCTAGGCTTTTCCCTGCACCTAAATATTCATGTTCTGGTGAAACTGTTTGATTTTGTTCTGTCATTTTTATATCCCCCGATCCGTTTTATGATGCTGTTTTTAGCTACCGCGATATGTTGAATAGGCAAAAGGGCTAATCAACAAAGGAATATGAAAATGCTGTGAGGCATCTTTTACTAAGAAATGAATCACTGCTTTTGGGAAAAAAGTTTCGGTATTAAGACTTTCAAAATAGTCCGCTGTGGCAAACTCTAAGCTATAGCTACCCGTAGAAAATTCGCTTAAACCAAAGTCGGTCACACGGCCATCTGCATTGGTTTGCCCTTCACCAAGTAACATACCGTCTGCATTGAATAATTTAATCAAGACATTGGCAGCAGGTTTCCCAAGATTTGTATCTAAAATATGTGAGCTGATCATGCACTTAGCTCCTGTTTTAATCTTAATAAGGCAATTTCAGCCAATTGATGATGGACAATACGCTTTTCAGTTTCTGGATTATTCAGCAGACGGTACTGCAATGCTTGTAATACATTTTCACTGCTTAAGCCTGAAGCTTTAATTAAGAAGATATAGCCGTACTTTTTTTCATAAGCGATGTTGCCTTTGAGCAATGCCATTTGTGTTTCTTCCTCGGCTGAAATAGCGGATTGTTCACGGTTGGAAAAATTCTTTTCTAATTCAGAAAGTTCAGCTTGGGCTTTTTTTTCACCAATACGCGGGTGATTATCTAAAGCAGATTTAATTTCTTCCCACGACCATGTACGAGCAGCTTGAGCCGCGTATTCCAAAATACTGTCTAATGATGCATACGGACGCTGACTGAGCAGCTCATTCGCCCAGCTTTCAATTTGCACACAGTGCTTTAAAAATGTTTTTACATCGGCTTCGGATGCTTGATTAAATTCAACAAGTTGCACTATTAAATCGCCTAAAAATATTTAATGTTCGTTCAAAACATGTTTTGCAATATCAATGCCAATCCCTTATTTCTTAGACAAATTGCTTTTTATAGGCACAAAAAAAGAGGCGCTAAGCCCATTGCTGTCCCACAATTTTTCACAAGAGGAAGCTCATTTGAGCTTCCTCTTGTTTTATGGGTATTTTATCGGGTGAAAATAAAGCTTTTAAAGTTCTTCTTTCAAACAAATTCACTTGAATTATTCTGAGTAAACGTTGAACTGTCCAACCTGTTTTTCCTAAATGTCGAGCGAAACTCACCAATAAATAGGCGATCATCGCAATCCAGATTTGTGTCTGAATTGCGTTCCTGCTGCGGCCTAGAAACGCTTTTAATTTGAGATTCTGCTTAATCGCCTTAAAGAACAGCTCAACTTTCCAACGATCTTTATAAATCGCCGCAATGGTGGAGGCGGCTAAATGAAAGTTATTGCTGAGAAAGCTAAAGTGCTTGCCACTTTGCTGATCTCTATATTCAATTCTTCTTAACACTGGGGCTTTTCTTTTTAGGGCATGTGCGCTATTCAGCTGAATGGTTTCATCTTTTAGAATACCTTTGGATTCAAGCACTGGATGTTGCTGGATCACCTGATACACAGATTTAGGCCTAAAACGTGTGACAAATCCAATGTTTTGAGCAGTCAGATTTGCATACCATTGGTAATCGACATAGCCTTTATCAAAAACTACAATGCTGCCAGCAGGAAACTGGAATTTGCGGCCTTGTACCATGTCATTTTCTTTGCCATTTTCAACTGCAACAAACTCAGGAATATCATTGCTGTGATTCAATCCTATACTGAGTTTCATGCTGGCTTTTGAGTCGTGAACTTTGGCCCATTCACATAAAGAAAGCGACAGGTCAATATGACTGGCATCCAAGGAATACAAGGGATTCTTAAAGCGAAATTTATGAGCTACTTTTGAGTGTTCATAGTATTTAAGCAACTTGTAAAATAGCTGTTGATACAAGGCAGCAGGCTGCTGCTCATTGATTCGTGCCAGCGTGCTTCGGGGAATAGACTTTGCTCCGAGATGACTCAGCTTTTCCTGTTGGCACTCCAAATTGGATTGAATATCTCTCAGACTTTGCCTACAAGAGAATTGAGACATCAATATGGCAATAAACTGATCCCACCGGGAAGCCGCTCTAAATTTCTGTCCAACATGGTGTACTTTAGCAAGTTGTTCAAAATCCTGTCGCACAACAGGTTTAATTAGCTCATGAAATACGGTATTCTGATGTGACAAAACCTGAATCCTGGTCGTTAAAGTGTTTGTTTGCACTCATATTTTAACTGTTAGGACTCAGGTTTTTTTATTTAAAGCAAACTATGGGACAGCAGTGGCGCTAAGCCTCTCTTTCTTCTTTATTTTTTTTATTACGGTGCATGGTGTTTTATCCAATGTTCTGCAATATCGGCACGACGACAAACCCATACTTTTTCATGCGATTGCACATAATCTAAGAATCTTTGTAGTGCTTTAAAGCGTCCTGGTCGCCCTAAAATACGACAGTGCATACCAATAGATAGCATTTTTGGCGCAGTTTCACCTTCGGCATATAACACATCAAAGGCATCTTTAAGGTATTGATAAAATTGCTCACCACTATTAAAACCACCCGGCGAGCAAAACTTCATATCATTACTTTCAAGTGTATATGGAATGATTAAATGCGGACGTGTTGCACCATCTACATTCGTCACTGTGCTCCAAAATGGTAAGTCATCGCCATAATAGTCACAGTCATATTGAATCTGAGGAAATTCAGCAAGTAATTTTCGAGTATTCGGGCTATCACGTCCGGTATACCAACCGATTGGTGTTTTACCAAATAGCGTTTCAAGCACGCTAATAGCTTGATCCATATGTTGGCGTTCTTGTTCGATTGGCATATCTTGATAATGCAACCAACGTTGACCATGCGATACGACATCATAATTGGCTGCTTTAATCGCTTCCACAATGTAAGGATTGCGTGCCAAAGCCATACCCACACCGAAAATGGTCATGGGGAGTTGGCGTTTTTTAAACTCTTGGTGAATGCGCCAAAAGCCCGCTCGTGAGCCATATTCGTACATGGAATCCATCGACATGTGTTTGTCTGGAAAACTGGCCGCGCCAATAATATCTGACAAAAACTGTTCTGAACCTGCATCACCATGTTCTACATGGTTTTCACCGCCTTCTTCATAGTTCAATACAAACTGAACCGCGACACGAGCACCATTTGGCCATTCCACTTTGGGTGGTTCTCCATGATAGCCAATCAGATCTCTGGAATAGTCTTGTTGTTGAATCTGGTCTATCAGATCTTGCCCACGTAAATATGTTGCTGTCACATCCACTTCCTAATTTGTTATATCAAACAGTCAAAAAATAGAATGAATTAAGCAATTAGTGCGCCAAAACTTAGTATACAAGTTTTATTTCCTTTCTAAAGGAACGACAACTGATGACGCGTGCATATTGAGCATCTAACTTTATAAATTTAATATCTAAAAAATATTTTTTCTTTGGACTGTCTAATGAATACAAAACATAAAAAAATTATTAATATTTTTACTTTAGAATTTTTTCTTTCATTTTTTAGTACATTAGACTTCCGTCATAAATCAAAAAACGTACAATTTATTTGATCTTAAATTAATCAGCAAAATTATTTAATTCAAGAGAGGCTTTGTTGCACAAACATTCAAAAGCTAAACTTCTTCCAAGTTATCTAAATTTAAGTGGCAACTTGGGTGTGAGGTCGGCCTAAATCTGTAAATTTATTTAATACGGCCACACGTGCATGAATCTCATTGACTTGGCTTTGAAAGTTTATCGCCTAATAATTTGATGCAATGCATCTTGGTTTCTATCAGACTTCTGCGATGATAGCCTGACCAATTTTTCCATATTGTTCTTCCTAAACGTTTAACTGTTCGAAGTAATTCATTTCGCTCTAGCGAGCTGGTCTTTGTATCTTTCCAAGGTTTCGCATTTTTTCTTGGCGGAATCACCGCATGTGCTTGTCGGTCTGCAATTACTTGACGGCATTGCTTGGTGTCATAAGCCCCATCAGTATAGACAGAGTCAATCTGCTCATCTTGTGGAATCTGATCGAGTAAATCACCAAGCACTTGTGAATCACTCACATTATTTGTAGTGAGTTGAATAGCGCGTATTTGAAGGGTTTCAGCATCTATACCAATATGAAGTTTACGCCATTGGCGACGATATTCAGGTTGGTGTTTCTTACGCTTCCATTCACCTTCGCCTAGAAACTTTAAGCCAGTAGAATCGACGAGTAGCTGCAGTCCATTACTGCTTTTTTGATAGTTAATTGCAATATCAATATGCTTTTGTCTTCTGCAGATGGTGGAATAGTCTGGTGCTGTCCAATCTAATCTACAAAGATGAATGTGTGTGATTCATAGACATCATTTCAATATAATTGGTGTCTATGAACAGAGAAATTCAACAAAGACTCGTATGGGTTAAATTATTTGGACATTTCAACTGCTTGAAAGGGAACCTGCCTTAAATGAATTAGCAGAAATTAAAAAATATTTTCTTTCAATCTTTCCAGATAGTGTTTATCAATTAGCCTAAGTTGTTTTTAAAATTAATTTATTAAATAAAAAGCACTAAATCAAAGAAAGCTTTATTTAAAAATACCTATTAATTCAAAAACATACCATTTACTGAATATATGAAGCATAAGTTCCTGCTCTATCACTCACTCGTACTAAAATTACATCGCTCTTTTTACTGATACTAAACAATTTATGTCCACGCCACGTTCTGCGGCTTCGAGGGCTAGTTTTTGTTGAACCACTGAGAACAAGGACAACAAACTGCCTACTATATTTTCCCGGAGAGTGGTGTAGGAACTTTTTCATTATTGCTAATCATATCAGCGACAACATCAGCAACGAGCTCCTCTATTCCTGAGAATGCTTTAGACTGATCCGCATCAAGCCAAGACAATGATGGAAACTCAGCACACAACCCAACATACTCATTATCTTCTGCTGACCATGTAACACGGCAAGTATATTGTTTACTATCCATTTGAAACCCCATAATGTTTTAAGTCTATGTATAAAAGTACGATTTTCACTTAGCAGTACTTAAATAATCACCCCACCACTGCATCATTTCAGTCCGCTGGGCTAAATAGTCAGCGTGATTATAGCTGGCACGGGTACGGTTCTTATCAATATGTGAAAGTTGTGCCTCAATCCAGTTATCCTGGAACAAACCTGAGTCATTCAAAATGGTACTAAAAGTGGAACGTAGTCCATGAGAGGATAATTGATGTTTTCCATAGCCCATCTTACGTATAGCCATATTTAATGTATTAAAATGAATCGGTTGATTATGTTTCCGTGGGCTAGCAAAAATGTACTTTTCACCGTATGACCATTGCATGACGTCTTTTAAAATATCTAAAGCCTGATCTGAAAGTGGAACTAAGAAGTCGGGAATCTCATGGCCTAATATGACTTTTCGTCGAAACTGTTTAATATGCAAGGCAGGTATTTTCCAGATTTTTTCATTTAAATCAAAATGATGAGGCTCAGCCAATAACAATTCAGCCCCTCGCACGCCAGTATGTAATTTGAACAGCAGTGCTTTTTTAATAATCGGATGGGCATCCAATTTTTGTAATTTATACTTAAAATCAGATATATCCTCCGCTTTCAAATACGGATAATTTTTCTTGATTTTACTGTTAATGGCGATTTTATTTAAACCATGCGCGATGTTGAATTCACAATAACCCATCGCTACAGCGTAGTCATAAATTTGGTTCAAATAACTACAAGCTTTCTTGACAGGTTCTTTTACTTGGCGTCCCTCTATTTTTTTGATTACTGAAACCAGGTCATAACGCTTGATGTTTTGAAAAGGTAGATCCTGAAGGTCTGGATAAATATCTTGCTGTAAGCATCTTTCTGCTAACTGTAGTACACCACAGCGGGGTGAATCATTAAATGCATTTTTCAGTTTGAACTGCAGCCACTCCTCCCCTACCTTACGAAAGGTGATGACATTAGAGACAGTATCATGCTCAAAACAATAATTATTGTCTTTAAAGTCATCTTTGACTTGTCGTGCCTTTTTCAGCGATAAATCAGGATAAAGCCCCAACTGAATGCGGCGACGTTTTTTTGTTTGTGGATCTGTATAGCGATAGCACCAAGATTTTCTTCCAGTCGGCTCAATCTTCAGGCTAAGTCCATCTTCATCGGATAAAAAACAAGTTTTTTCCTTGCAATGAGCTTGGCGAACTTTAATTTCAGTAAGACTCATGAAATTTAAATGAAACCTATCAGCGGATTGACGAGATCCATTATATCAAAATAGAAGAAAATATATATGATGCGTACACTACGCATCATATATATTTGTAATATATTGTTTTATATATTTAATATTTTAAGTATTTGTATTTTAGTAACCATTATAAGTACCACCTCTTCTTTAAGTTCCCAACAACTCACTTTTTCTGTCATCAATGTTAAATAAGTCTTGTGCTTTAAATTCTTAGATGACCTCCTCTACCCTTTATTATCATTTTTATAAAAGTAACTATATGTACTCATTAAAATTTGTAGAGCTCAAAAACAAAAAAGACCGCTATATAGCAGTCTTTTAACTTAATTAAATAATAATTAATTCATTTTCATCATAAGTGCATAAGCATCACGTTTGTTTTGACGCAATGATTCTATCTCGGACTTCGTCAGCTGTTTTACGAGAGTTGAGGATATACTTTGCTTCCCACTCTGTGAGCCTTTCGAAATCGTACCCGTAAATCGATTTCCACCATGCTTCAAGATTACCATATACATCCCTCAATTGCTGAAGAGTATCTTTACTTAGAGCTAATTGTGATGAGTATTGTTTACCCGTCAGTGCATATGCTCCAATAACTTTATTCGTCCCAGTTGTTTCAATATGACCTTTTAATGCTGCAAAAGTACCACCTTGGGTCTGGGTATCATCAACAATAATAACACATTTATCATTGTTTATTGTCCCATCAAATGCTGGTGGGTTGGCTAATCTATGCCACCCATCACCGCCAGTTCTTGATACTTTTATAGCTTGAACTATATTCGTATCAACTTCAAGCCCAAGTTTCTTTGCTATAACTGCTGAAGTAGCTAAAGGAATCATATTACGACCGACTGCTTCCTCAGCATGTACAGGTACTATAATAGTTTCCCGACCATCGATAATTCTTTCTAGTTCAGCAATCGCCTCATCCGAAACTAAATCTTTAGCTAAAATATACGCACTTTCAACATCCCCTGCTTTAGCAGCTTCATACATGTAATGAGAGGTTGCATCTCCAAGACCACGGTCAATAACCGTTTTAGGAAACATATTCCAATCTGTGCGATATAACTTCATATTTTTAAATAAGTTTTAATGATGGCTAGCATTAAATTTTACACTAAATTTACCGCTAGCATCTCTTGGATATTATTTTTCGTATCAGGCAGCACTCTCAAAAGCCGTTTGTTTGGACAGTCCCCATGATCATACACGAGGCAGCTTCAAATACTTATGGGCCCATCCTATCCAGTTGTATCTTCTTGCATCACATGAATATTGTATACTCATTTTGACTACTTGAAAATTATGGAACAACGTCAATAAAAACAATAACTCTAGAGTCTTTAGTCGACATTCCTAAAAAGGTAAATTCAACATTTCTTTCCATATCATTTCTTTGTGTCTCTGGATGAACAAAAGAAACATAGCTTATTTCAAAGAATCGGGCTAGGGTTTTTATGCCAATGATTTTGTTCTCTTCATTAGCAATTAAAACATCTAATTCCAGATCAAACTCTTCTAATTATTTAATTAAATCTTTAACTTTCATTTTACTATCAACCTCTATGAATTATTTAAAAAATTAGCACAATGAAACTTGTGAAAAAAATGGATTTGAACAAAATTTTTTAGCAAAAAAAGCATAGCAACCAGAAAAATCTTTCCAGCAATCAACAAAAATATCCCCGTGTGCTTCCAGTTTACAACATTTTGACTACCACACTGCCCACACTAGTAATAATAGCCTTTGATACGGCCACCGCATTCAGGACAATTTTTATGATTAATGAATAAGTTACTCAACGTCTCTTCTCCAAAATTCTTATTATCAAGTTGTAAGTGAAGATAGCACACATTTATAAAAAAGACATTCGCTACTTTAGGATAACTTTTAAGATGAATTTAAATCTCCTTGATGAAGAATCAATCCAACCTTCTGAACCCACGCCATGTGATTTTTTCAAAGGTGAAAATGCTATCAAAAAAGCTAAACAGTTAGGATTACCTGATCTCGAGTTAGTCAGAAACGCAATTATGATCGGTGATGCTGACTATAGAACAAATACTCACTATAACCGTGCACGCTTTATTGCACGATGGGGAAAAATTGGAGAACAGATTGCTTTACTGCTTCGACAATCTGATCCTGCTTGGATATTCCACAATGACAGCCAGCCAAGAATTGAGAATACAGTAAAGAAAATACAAATTATCTTTATGAGCGGGAATATTGCATTGGGGTTAGCTGATCAAGTTGTATCAGCACACTGTGAAAAAGGATTAATGACATTAAATAATATTAAGGAGAATCAGTCTGCTTATGATGATGAGACAAAATTGAGAACATGGATTTTATACTTTCCTTCAGCATCACATCCAGCCTATAAAGACATTGATATCCCAAATATTCCTTTTGAATTTGCATACCCAACTAGCTTCGTACAGGACTTAAAAGCGAAAAAAATTTCAATTTTACCAAGTGACCATACTTGCAGAATTGCATTTGAAATAGATAATACAGTTCCTGTAAAAACTGATCCTAAGCCAGTATTGGAACCATCTAATGAAATTAAACCAGATGATTTTGATATTCAGCTTGTAGTTTAATCTGAGGTTAATGTGTTTAATAAAGATCGTTTACGTATTGCTAAAGAATTACGAGGACTTAGCAATACCGATTTCGCAGAAAAATTGAGTTGCTCTATCTCTAAGGTAAAGCAACTTTTAGACGTGGATAAAGAAATCAATGAAAATGATCAAGATGATATATGCCGTGTATTAAATTTACCCAAGTCATTCTTTGCAGGTAATGACACACAACCACATGAAACAGACCAAATCTTCTATAGATCGGTTGCTCGTATTAAAGCACAGCATAGAAAAGCTAATGAGGCATATACTCTTTTAGCAATAAATATTAACAAGTACTTAAATCAGAAAGTAAAGTTACCTACTTTTCACCGTCCTGATTTAGATATTACTGAGTTTTTGGGTGAATCTAAGTATGCCGATCACCTAGCGTCAGAGTTGAGAGGTTTATGGGCTTTAGGTAATCAACCTATTAATAACATTGTTTCGTTGTGTGAGCTAAAGGGAATCCGTGTCTTTAGATTACCGACTGAAATTCGAGAAATTGATGCACTATCTTTTTTTGATGATGAAAGTGGTAGCCCTTTCATATTTCTAAATACATTTAAGTCTGCCGAAAGAGCCCGCTTCGATTGTGCACACGAACTTGGTCATATCGTTATGCATACGCATAACAAAAAAATTCGTGTCGAGAAAGATAATCGTGTTCTCGAAACTGAAGCGGATCAATTTTCATCTGAATTTTTAATGCCAACAGATGCATTTCTTTCTACTGCTCCACGCTATTTTTCACTAGAAAATATGATTGAGTATAAAAAGATTTGGCGAACATCCCTGAAGGCTATTAACTATAAAGCTCACAAGCTGGGATTAGTTAGTGATTGGGTTAATCGTAGTAACTCTATAAAGATCAATTCGTTGGGCTACAACATTAATGAACCTGAAGAAACTCATCGAGATGAGAGTTTGATGTTGCCCAAAATTATCTCTGTTTTAGCCTCACAACCATCTTTTGATAAAAATAAAATGCTTGATGAAATTGGAATCTCTGAAGAAGATTTTAATCAATTAACATTTGATGCTTTAGCTAAAGTTGAGCCCCCGAAGAAAAAACATAAGTTATATATTGTCGAGTAATACAAACCTTCCTTAAAAATAATGCGCCTTACGGCGCACTATTTATGCAAAATCCTGATTAATTTTTTTATGACTTCACGCCCAACGTAGTTTTGCATCCCATAAGTCATACTTTAACTGAAAATGTAACTTGCCCCATCATGACTTTTTTCATATAGCCTACTTGAACTGACACCATAAATCCCATGTGTTCCATAAAGCATCGTATACAATTTCAGATAAATTCTTTAGTTATGTGATCAGGCTATGTGCTCAAATTACCTATTTCCAAATAAAAGAAATTTGACACTCTTAGGTGTCGATACAAGCCAGTTTGATCTTGAGCTTAAGGATCATGTATTCCCTTCCTATCATGCTCCAATCATTCTGAACGGCTCAGATCACTTAGAGCTTGATATTGCAAAGTTTGGATTACTACCGAGCTGGGCGAAAGAATTGAAGTTCAGCAGTCATACTTATAACGCCAGAACTGAGTCTGTAGCAGATAAGCCTAGCTTTCGACATGCTTGGAAGTACAGCAAGTTCTGCCTAGTCCCAGTACAAGAATTTTATGAGCCGAAATACATCAATGGCAAGCCACACTGGTACACCATCAAGCGTAAAGATGATCAGCCTTTTACTGTTGCAGGGATCTATGATGATGCAGTGATTAATGGCAATAAGGTACGTTCCTTTTCAATGTTGACCATCAATTCGGACCATCACCCTTTTATGAAACAATTCCATGCACCGAAGGATGAGAAGCGATCCATCATCGTTATTCCAGAACAGTACAGAAAAGACTGGCTAACAGCCGATCATGAACATGCGCATGAATATTTCTTTCAAATGCCCGATGAATTCGTCACATTTCCACGCGATGAGCAGAAACAAAACGTCTTATTCTGACGCATCCTTGTTTATCCACAACTTTTTAAATTTGAATTTTAAACGCTGTTAGTAATATCCTATTTAAACAAATTCTACTTCCAAACACGCCTCGTAGCGTAGGAGTATCTCATGTCTAAGAAGTTGCCTATTTACTTCTCTGACGACGCATGGTCATCTTTACAAGAGCTCATGGGTCCAGAGGGTAAACCAAGTCCTACCATCAACACCGTGCTTGAACAAATCGCTGTTCAAAATGAGCTTGTTGAAAAATTAGGGCTTACTGCTGTCCTACCCAAATCCAAAGTATCTATTCCCGTCTCTTTAGAGCGTATTCCTGCAGGTCCGGCCTTCAGCACCAAGGATGAGCAAGACAAAGCACTCGATCTGAATGAGTTCCTGATTCACAACCCTATTTCTACTTTTATTGCCTATGTAGACAGTGAATCCATGCTCGATGCTGGCCTAGAGATTAATGATCCAATCATTATTGATCGCAGTATTGAAGCCAAGCATTACGATATCGTGGTTGCCCTGATTGATGACAATGCCTCGACCATTAAGCGGCTGATGATCACCAATAAGATGTCCAAGTCTGAAATCAAAGAAATATTTGGAGATGAAGATTATCCGCTTCCAGAACTTTGGTTGAAGGCTGAAAATTCGAATTACAATCACATCATTCCTGATGATAGTCAGACCATATCAATCTGGGGTGTGGTGACTTTTAATTTAAAGCGTATTTATCACCGCTCATAAAAAGAAGAATAACCATGCAAAGTGAAAATGAAATATTCGCGTTAGTCGACGTGAATAATTGCTACGTCTCGTGTGAGCGTGTGTTTAATCCTGCCTTGAATGATCGCCCAACCATTGTGCTCAGCAACAATGACGGCTGTGCCGTGGCCAGAAGCCAGGAAGCGAAAGACTTAGGCATCAAGATGGGTGTTCCTGTATTCCAAATTAAAGAGCTGATCAAACAACATAACATTCAGGTGCTATCCAGTAATTTCTCCTTATATGGCGAAATGTCCAAGCGCTTTATGGAGCTGCTTGGGGACTATGTTGCACCAGGAGATCAAGAGGTCTATTCCATTGATGAATGCTTTCTGAGGCTCACAGCTTACGAGCATCTATTTGACCTGACTGTATATGCTCAAGACATGAGGGCTAAGGCTTGGCGTTGGTTAGGCCTACCCTGCTGTATTGGAATTGGTCGCTCTAAAACCGAAGCCAAGATTGCCAATCATCTCGCCAAGAAAAACAAGTTCTTCAATGGGGTCTGTAATCTGGCCCATATGGACCCATGCTCTACAGAAACGCTACTCGCGCAGGTTGATGTGTCTGAGGTTTGGGGCGTAGGCAGACAGAACTGTAAGAAGCTCAATACTATGGGTGTTCAATCTGTGCTGGATCTGATCAATGCCAATCCTAAAGAAATCAAAAAGCAGTTTAGTATCGTGATGGAAAAGACGGTGCTTGAGCTACAGGGCCTTTCTTGTATTGACCTTAGTGATGATACTGTAGCGAAGAAGCAAATCATCAGCAGCCGTTCATATGGCAACCCAGTGTATGAAATGGATGACATTAAAGCTTCGGTTCGGCTTTATGTGGCCAGAGCCGTGAAACGAATGCGGGAAGATGGCTCAATCTGCAAGATGATCGGCGTGTATATCCAAACCAGTCGCTTTGATAAGACAGAGCGCTACTCGCCTTACATCGTCGTTCAAATGCATGAGCATACGGATGATCTACTGCTCATCACCAAGGCCGCGATGAAAGGCATCGATCAGATATTTAAGAAAGGCTTTAAGTATAAAAAGGCGGGAATTGTGCTGCTCGAAATTACAGATCAATCCAAGTTTGTGCCCGATCTATTCACGGACTATTCACATAAGCAAGAGCGAGAAAGGCTTTCAGATGCCATCGAAGCCATCAGTGAACGGTTTGGGAAGAATCTCGTCACGCTAGGCATTGCCAACAATAAAGAAGCCACATGGCACATGAATCAAAACCTTAGATCACCTTCGTATTTAACCAAATGGTCTGACTTACCAAGAGTAGGATAAAAACATGCACTTATTTAAATTAACTGACGAACAACTCGCACAAATTCTTATCCCGAAACGATTTGTACCACCTACTCCACCTGAACATGAAGGCAAGAATATGGTCTATGTATTTGATAGTGAGGATAAGTTTGAACTGACTTATGATGAGCTGGTGGAAATCATTAGCAAAGCTAGAATGGCTGGTCCGAAGTTGATACCTGTCTTAGGCACCGTGAATTAAATTGTGCAGTGTTCGCACGCCACTTGAAACATAACTTGATTGGAAATGAATTTGGGCTGAGAAAAATTCAGTTCAAATTTAACCTGACGGGCACACTAAAAAATGGGTAATTGTCAGATCGAGTTTGGACTAAAACACTTTAGCTCATCGATTTACCATACCGCTAATCTTCACACCATTTTCGTAAATCCAGCGATCAAACTGTGATACTACATTCCGCTTATTAATCCAAGTCAGCATGGTGCTTTTCATAAAGGCAGTTTACTTATAAACAGGGAAATTTCTAAACAATTCCCCTTTAACATGCTTAGGCTATTTGATCCAGAGTTCATCTTCTAGCATGATTTTTAACATTTTGTGGATTTTCTTTCTATCTGCTCTCTCAAAGCTTTCGAGTCATATCCCTTATCAGCGCTAAGAAGATCGGTATTTTTCATAAATTAAGCCAAAAAACCCGCCATGTAGACGGGTGGTTGCTCTCTTAAGATATTAATCGTGTAGTGCTAATTCTGCACTTTTTGCCAAAAAGGCAGATCGACTTTAATGCTGTCTTTTTGCAACAGCATCAATATGTTTGACCAAAGACTCTGACATACTGACATTGATACGGACTGATTTTGCTTGTACCAATATCAATCAACAACCAGAACCCATCTTGAAATCGCTCATCACCCAACCATTGTTCAGGGCTTGATGGTTTTGGTAATTTCGAATCCTCACCATCAAAATGAAGCTCTACAGCCTCTTGCGCCATGCGTTGAATATCTTGCATTTCATCTGCTGCACTAAAACACCCTTCAAAGTCAGGAAAAGTTAAGCCGTATGCAGTATCTTCATCTTTATGAACATATACTGGATATAACATATTTACCTCCACTCCCAACCAGCCTGTTTATAAATATTGCGTAAAGTGCCAATCGGCATGTCTTTCCTCGGGTGAGGAACTACAACATGACCAGATTTTACAGGATGCTTTTATTTCTCATGCTCCGCCTTTATCTCCCACTTTATACCAGCCTTCCTGCTCTAGAGAATTAATAATGTCTTTGCTATTCATTGTGTAATTATACGCAACACTATAAAGTGGCGTTAGAATGTTGCCATATTTGTCAAGAAAGTTTGTCTCCGACAAACTCAGTACGGTTCACTTTATTAAGTGCAGAAAAGCAAAAAACTTTACTGCGTAAAGCTACAATGGGCAGTATTTCAATGATAATTTTATATAGTGGTTTTTTATTTATTACCGTTTTTGTGATTCTTAACGAAGGAATAAAGCGATTATAGGCACATAGACTTTGTAAATTGAAATATCAAGACTAACAAGAAATTCAAATTGATTACTAATAGAGCGCCTCACGGCGCCCTATCTTTTAGAAAAACGTATCTGCCGATACATTAAACCGCTCAGACAATGCCTTAATATGACGAATATTCAGTTGGCGTTTACCACTTAAAATCTCAGAAATCACAGATTGGGTTGCAACCTCTGCTAAGTCAGACTGACCTAAACCATGTTGCTCCATCAAAAAAGCCAAAGCAGCGCGACCATCCCCTTTAGGCATAGGAAGATGCTCATTTTCATAATCAGAAACCAAATCACCAAGCTGAAGAATAAGCCCCATTAAAGGATGAGACTCATCATCACCAACGGTATCTAAAAGTTCATCTAAAGCTTCAACAAGTGTATGAAAGTCGTCTTCATTTTCTGGCTTGCTGAGCAATGGTGCAACGTAGTGCCAGTGGTCTACGGCCTGTTTAATCATCGCGTTCATACTAACCTTCCTTCCAATGACCTTTGTCATATTCTTTATGGGACAAGACATGACGGATATACACACGTTTCGCCTGATACATCACGACTGCAATAAGTCGGATCTTGTTCCCGCCAATATCGAACACATGGAACTTTCCAACTTTATCGACCGCTGGAAAGAGCTGCTTCATCTCAGCAAAATCTTTCGGATCGTTTGCCTTTATGGTTCGATACCAACCATCTAATGCCGTTTCAGCCTGTGGCCACTTGTGCATTGCTGTTATAATTCGAGCGTGGGTGATCACATGCATAACATTTTATCGCATTTTGCTATAAATCAAGTATAAACCAATTATCGCATTTTGCAATATTGAGGGGCTAGGATGAATAAAGCGCCAAACGGCGCTTTATTCATTATCAGAATTCACTTAATCTGATGACCTTAAAAATGCCTGTTCATTGATCTGACTTTTCCCCGTCAATGACTTGATTTAAATCATGCTTTTCATCACAAAGGTTTCAGACAATTTAAGCAACCTGTTGATTTATTTTGATCTCTTCCAATGCTTTTACCAATTTAGTTAAGTTCTGCTCTGGATCTAGCCACCAATCAACTGTCCACACTGATAATACCTGCCAGCCTAACCCATTTAATACTGTTGGTCTGAGCTGATCACGGTCTCTTGCTGTAGCTGCTTTTGCATAATTTTCACCATCGACTAGAATACCTACAATATAGCTATCTGTATGCAAGTCATCTTTAATAGCTAGATCTACACAGCTATCGCCCTGTGAATAGCCACCGATTTTGTAGACACCTTTTAGTTAGATAAAATGGCTAATTAACGAGGTGCTTATGAGCAGTAAACGATACCCTAAAGAATTCAAAATTGAAGCAGTAAAACAAGTCACTGAGAAAGGTCATAGTGTGGCTGAAGTTGCTACACGTTTAGGAACCACTACACATAGTCTGTATGCTTGGATCAAACGTTATGATCCACAGCAGCCCAAGACAACAGAATCTAGTGATCCAACTACAGAATTAGCGAAATTAAAAAAAGAGCTGCAAAGGGTCACTGAAGAAAGGGACATATTAAAAAAGGCCGCGGTGTACTTCGCAAGCCAGTCCAAATGAGGTACGCCTTTATTCGGGACAACCAACATATATGGTCTGTTCGTCGTTTATGTTCAACGTTAGATGTTCATCACAGTGGTTATTACGCCTGGTTAAAGAAACCTACCAGTATAACTGCGAGGAAGCGGCAACAGCTTTCAGGATTAATTAAACAGTTCTGGTTGGAATCTGGCGGAGTCTACGGTTATCGCAAGATTCATTGTGATTTGAAAGACGTTGGCGAAAGTTGCGGTATCAATCGAGTACATCGACTCATGAAGGCGAATGGTCTCAAGTCACAGCGTGGCTATCGCAAACCTAGAGCTAATGTTAGTACTCCATCGATTGTGGCTCGAAATACTTTAGACAGACAGTTTAACCCCACCCAGCCCAACCAGTTGTGGGTGACTGACATCACTTATATTCGCACTCATGAAGGATGGCTGTATCTTGCAGTAGTAATCGACCTATTCTCACGGCTAGTCGTTGGCTGGTCTATGAAGTCGAGAATCACAACAGATCTGGTTTTAGATGCTCTATTGATGGCTTTGTGGCGAAGAAGCCCAAAGAACAAAGTCCTGATTCATTCTGATCAAGGTAGCCAATACACCAGTCATGAATGGCAGACATTTCTCAAGCATCACAACCTTGAAAGCAGTATGAGCCGGCGTGGAAACTGCCATGATAATGCTGTTGCTGAGAGCTTCTTTCAGCTGTTAAAGCGAGAGAGGATCAAGAAGAAAATCTATGTGACAAGAACTGAAGCAAGGTCGGATATCTTTGAATATATAGAGATGTTCTATAACTCAAAACGCAGACATGGTTCCAATGGTCAGCGTTCTCCATTAGATTATGAAAAGGCCCATCAAAAGATGGTTATGTGTGTCTAGAATTTTGGTGGCTATTCACTGACCTATTCCGGGGTCCACGCTCCAACCTTTTTCTTGAAGCTTATTCTGTAAGTACTGTACAAATTCTTTTTTTAGTCTGCTGTTTGTTTTGATCAACATAATTTAAATGCAACTGACCACTACGAGCAAAAACTAATAAGTCTTTTAAAGGCACTGTTGCAAATAGAGATTTGAGTCGATGATGTTCCCTTTAAAAAGTACTTAGAGACCGAAAACCCTGTTGATTAGACACACTTCACCCTGAGGCTGACCATAATAAAATGACGATGCTTGTCCTTTACGTAGTGCACGCATGACTTCAATACCTTTAATTGTGGCATAAGCCGTCTTCATAGATTTGAATCCTAATGTGGCCCTGATGATCCGCTTTAGCTTGCCATGATCACATTCAATCACGTTATTTTTATACTTAATCTGCCTGTGCTCAAGGTCTGGTGGACATTTACCTTCCCGTTTTAACCGTGATAAAGCACGTCCATATGTGGGTGCTTTATCCGTGTTGATCACTTGTGGAATTTGCCACTTCTTCACATTATTTAAAATTTTTCCAAGAAAACAATATGCTGATTTGGTATTACGTCTAGAAGAAAGATAAAAATCAATGGTATCGCCACGTTGATCGACTGCACGATACAGATAAGACCATCGTCCATTCACTTTTACATAGGTTTCATCAATATGCCACGAGCTCAGATCTGTAGGATTACGCCAATACCAGCGTAAACGTTTTTCTATTTCAGGAGCATAACGTTGAACCCAACGGTAAATAGTCGTGTGATCAACATTCACACCCCGTTCGGCCAGCATTTCCTGCAGTTCGCGATAGCTAATGCCATATTTACAATACCAGCGCACAGCCCAAAGAATGATTTCGCCCTGAAAATGCCGACCATGGAAAGGATTCATATGCTGCACCTTTAGCTAAAACAGTCTTCAGCTTACCATTCGTGGTTATTTGCAACAGTGCCATCATAAGTGGGGTCGTCTCAGGAAACGGAAAATATAGCACGCTAAGGATTTTCACTCCGACTTCTTTTAACGATATCCAACACGGTATTTTTGCTTAGATTGACCAGCCGACCGACTTGTCGATAAGAGTGTCCAGCAGACACCAACTCCAACACTTTAGGTGCCAGACGATCTGACTTGGTACGTTGACCAGGACGACGACCAAACACAACGCCCCGCGCTTGTGCCGCTGCTACACCAGAGCGCACACGTTCACGTAGTAAATCTCCCTCAAACTCTGCTAATGCAGACATCACAGAAGCCATGAGCTTTCCCTGAGATGTGGAAAGGTCAAACTGCAAACCTGTTTGTGCCACCAGAGATACCCCGAAATGCCCAAGATCTTGTAATGACTGTACGAGATCCACGGTGCTTCTGCCCCAGCGTGTCAATTCCGTCACCAAGATGGCATCGATTTCACGAGATTGCGCCATGGTCATCAAGTATTTTCTTTGCAATCTCTCATCCTTACTGCCTGATGCAGTTTCTTTCCAAACACCGACAACATCGTAGCCGCAACGATTGGCGTAGGCACGTAGGTCATATTCCTGTCGTTCGCAGGACTGATCGTTCGTTGATACTCGGCAATAAATGGCCGCATTCTGTCCCAATTGAACCTCCTTGCGAAATTGCAGCGCAAAGCTAAGCGTGGCGGTACAAAATAATGTACCTTTAATAGTTTAGTTTATTTGGGACTAATGAGCCATGCCGCGCCATTCTATTTTGTCGTCCACGGAATTGGGAAGCCTGTTCGAAATTCCAGATGATAGAGCTTTTATGCTTCAGCATTACACTCTGAGTGATTCTGATAAATCCATAGTCCATCAACATCGAGGGGCATCCAACAAGCTAGGCTTTGCAATTCAACTTTGCTACATGCGTTACCCTGGAGTGATATTGGGTATTAACGACGAACCATTCAAACCCTTACTTTTCATGATGGCTGCTCAACTTAGTATATCAGTGGACTGCTGGAATGATTATGGTCAGCGCGAGCAAACAAGACGAGAACATATTGCCGAATTGAAAAAAGTTTTTGGGTTCAAACTATTCACCTTGAGTGACTATCGGCAATCGGTCAATATGATGGTGGATTTGTCCCTTCAGACAGATAAAGGTCTTATTTTAGCCACAACTCTCGTTGAAAATTTACGACAAAAATCAGTCCTTTTGCCAGCTATAAATGCAATTGATAGTATTTGCGCAGAAGCAATCACATCTGCCAACCGCATAATTTATACTGCTTTGACGAGCTCACTTTCAGAAACTCATCGTCAAAATATAGATGCTTTGCTGAACCGTAAAGAGGGCAGCAAACTGACAATATTGGGGTGGCTTAGACAGTCACCAGCTAAACCAAACTCAAAGTACATGCTTGAGCACATTGAGCGGCTGAAGTGCTTACAAGCCATCGATCTACCTGAAGACATTGGAAAACACGTTCATCAAAATCGCTTACTGAAAATTGCTCGCGAAGGTGGGCAAATGACTCCTGCTGATTTGGCCAGATTTGAATCTCAACGTCGATATGCCACTTTGGTAGCAATCGTTGTGGAGAGTATGGCCACGATCACCGACGAAATTATTGACCTGCATGATCGCATTATTGGAAAGCTATTTGCTATCGCAAAAAATAAACACCAGCAACAATTTCAATCATCAGGTAAAGCGATCAACGACAAAGTGCGTTTGTATGGGCTTATCGGGAAAGCCTTGCTAGATGCCAAGCAAAATGGCAGTGATCCGTTTGCCGCCATCGAAACTGTTATTTCATGGGATGCTTTTGCAGCAAGTATTACTGAGGCAGAAAAACTGGCGCAACCCGAAGACTTTGATTTTTTACCACGAATTGGCGAGAGCTATGCAACTTTACGCCGTTACGCGCCAGAACTTCTTGCCATACTTAAATTGCGTGCTGCCCCAGCAGCAAAAGATATGCTTGCCGCTGTAGAGTTGCTCCGCAGCATGAATGTTGATAATACACGAAAAATCCCCTCTAATGCTCCAATAGCGTTTATCAAAAAACGGTGGGCAAGACTAGTCTTTACCGATGATGGTATTGATCGCCGCTATTACGAAATATGTGTGTTATCTGAACTTAAAAACTCGCTACGGGCTGGGGATCTCTGGGTACAAGGCTCTCGCCAATTCAAAGACTTCGATGAGTATTTAGTGACTGCTGATAAATTTAATCAGCTAAAACAGTCCAATGAGTTACCTCTAACCATTACTACTGATTGTGATCTATATTTGCAAAGTCGCCTTTCACTATTGGAGCAGAAATTAGCAATCATTAATCGCATGGCAGCGACCAACGATTTGCCTGATGCGATGATCAATCAATCTGGTCTAAAAATAACACCTCTCGATGCCGTGGCTCCTGATACAGCCCAAACTTTAATTGACCAAACAGCAATGCTGTTACCACATATCAAGATCACCGAATTATTAATGGAGGTCGATGAATGGACAGGCTTTACTCGACACTTCACTCATTTGAAAACGGATGACACTGCGAAGGATAAAGCGTTATTGCTCACGACCATACTGGCTGATGCAATTAATTTAGGGCTGACGAAAATGGCCGAATCATGTCCTGGTACAACTTATGCCAAACTCTCATGGCTACAGGCTTGGCATATCCGTGATGAAACTTATTCAACGGCATTGGCCGAATTGGTGAATGCTCAATTGAAACAACCTTTCGCTGAAAACTGGGGAGATGGCACTACCTCCTCATCAGATGGCCAACGCTTCCGCGCAGGTGGCAGAGCTGAAAGTACAGGACATATCAATCCAAAATATGGCGCAGAGCCTGGAAGGTTATTTTATACACACATTTCTGATCAATACGCACCATTTAGCAGTAAGCTGATCAATGTGGGCGTTCGTGATTCAACCTATGTTCTTGATGGGCTGCTGTATCACGAGTCTGATTTACGCATCGAGGAACACTACACCGATACGGCTGGATTCACCGACCATGTTTTTGCACTCATGCACATGCTAGGGTTTCGATTTGCACCACGAATTCGTGATCTGGGCGATACGAAACTCTATATTCCAAAGTCAGACATAGACTATGCCGCACTTAAACCCATGATTGGCGGCACACTGAATATCAAACAGATTCGTACTCATTGGGACGATATTTTGCGTCTGGCCGCATCAATCAAGCAAGGGACTGTCACAGCGTCGCTAATGCTACGTAAACTCGGTAGTTATCCACGACAGAATGGTTTGGCATTGGCATTACGAGAGCTGGGGCGTATTGAGCGCACACTGTTTATCTTGGATTGGTTGCAAAGCGTAGAACTACGCCGTCGGGTTCAAGCTGGATTAAATAAAGGTGAAGCCCGTAATGCATTAGCGCGCGCCGTTTTCTTTTATCGATTGGGTGAGATTCGAGATCGAAGCTTTGAGCAACAGCGTTATCGAGCCAGTGGCTTGAATCTAGTGACCGCCGCCATTGTATTGTGGAACACGGTTTATTTAGAGAGAGCGACTAACGCCCTACGAGGGCATGGTCGCACAGTCGATGATACCTTGCTGCAATATCTGTCACCGCTGGGGTGGGAGCACATCAATTTAACTGGGGATTATCTATGGCGAAGCAAAGCCAAGATAGGTGGTGGAAAATTTAGGCCATTGCGCGCAATTGAAAAACCTTAGCGTGCTATATTTTCCGTTTCCTGAGACGACCCCTACAAGGGCCGTAAGCCGTCACTGACTCCTGAACAAGTGGCTCTGCTGCATCAACGTCTTGAATCTGGCGACTACAAAACCAAGCGAGCATTGGCGAAGGAGTTTGGGATTTCTGCGCCAACGCTGTATCGGTATCAGTAGTAGTTCCAGCTATTTGATATTATTTGTCTATCTATTGAAAATTTTTCTGAGTAAAACAGGGTCGGCATCCTGAACTGAGCTTGCTCCAATTTTATTTGCTGCTAACCGTAAACAGGAATCGACCGATACAAACCAACTTGCCATCAAGTAGTAACTGAACCGATACTGTCGTAATGCGCCGACCCGCACGAACAATACTGGGGACTGCCTGTAACGTACCTATAAATGCTGGCCGCAGGTAATCAAAGGTCATCGTGGAGCATAAGGGCAGCTCATTATCACCACGCTGACGGGCAAGATAGGCGGCGGCGGCCACTTCACCAAAACTCGCGAGAATGCCGCCATGAAACGTGCCAATCATCGGGTTGCCGATATGCGAATCACGAAAGTCCATAAAGTACTGTATTTCTCCATGTTGCATTTCCTCACGAAAACCTAGAAAATCGACAAAAGGCTCGTCACACAATTTTAGTGGGGGTGTTTCCGCGCTCATCTGATTTACTATACTCATATCACTCGCCTCGCGCTTCATTGCTGTCAAAAGAGGGTCCCATCGTGCCGATTGCGAAAGAACCAGTGACAGTAGCCAGTAGCTCACCACTGTCTTCTGCAACCGCTCGGCCCGTGATAAAGGCCACCGTATCGGTTCTACCAATGCAATCCACTATCGCCTTTAAACCTACCGCAGAGGGAATACGTCGCAAAAAATCGACACGCAAATCAATAGTGGCAATCGGCTCTAACGACCGCAATGACGAAAAAATAGATAAGCCGCAAGTCGTATCCAGCAGCGTCACCAAAGCCCCTCGATGCAGTGAGCCTTTACGGTCAGAGAGTTGCTCAGAGAAGGGCATCGTCATCTCGGCATGACCATCGCTCACTGCACCAACACTAATATTGAACATATTGAATAAAGGGTGATTAGTACCAAAAAACGCCTTAGCCATGGTCAGGTGTGCCGTGTTATTACTGTCCATTTTTGAACTCCCGCCATTGCTGGCTGATTTTATTGCGAAAAAATTAGCGGCACGTCTCAAAGTGCAAGGGCGGCATCTGTATAATTACGTTCGGCCTGCATCACCGCCACAATGGCCTCTTCAATGGCGGCATATGGAAAGTTTGTGCTTTCCGAGGCAGACTTCAAACACATGGCTAATGCCGTCCATGCTTTTTCGCAAGCCCTCATTAACAGGGGCAGTCGATATTGCTGTACACTTGCGTCATAGTGAACCGCTTCATCAAGGAATTCAGCGTACATTTTGCGGAAGCCGCCGCCACCTGTGCCACGCTTTTCAATAATTTGGTAGGCAAATCGGGTCGTCCAGTGCCAATCGCCTGTGGCTCCCCAACGACTCAGTTCGGCCAGCCATGTTTCCAGTGCCGATATGCCACTCACAGCTAATGACTTGGCGTTGTCATGGATGACACCGGTAATCATCTCGGGGGTAATTTCGCCTTGAAACGCGGTGGGCGTGAACATATTGCCATAGTGAATAAATGGGGCTGTGTAGAAAAACGTGCGCGGGTCAGTGCCTCTCGCGTCACCGACAAAACACTCGGACGCTCGGTATCGGTGACAAATACCGCACCTGTCTCTGGATTTCTCGACCAAGCGGCTATGGCGTGACCGGGAAAGTGCGTGCTGCTGTTGAAGTAAGGTAAATAAAAAATATCCGTCAGCAACAGGGTGGGGTGACCCGCATCCAAACATTTCTCCAGCGCGGTGGCTGCCGATTCGGGTGACTCGAAGGTTTGCCACTCAAAGGGTATACCGATACTTTCAAATACGCGCGCTTCAAACCCCAAAGACCGCACATGCACTAAAAATGGCACAGGGGCGTCAGCCATTTCCAAATAGGTCACGCCAAGCCCTGAGCCTAATCCAAAGCACATGGCCTCGGAAATATTCAGCCCATTAAACTCGAGCAAATCACGAATTGCGGAGCTGCCACAATGCCTCCCGATGGCGTGCGTGATACGGGATGGAGTCTTATAGTTGGTCACAGGTTTTTTGCCTCTTCGTGAAAATCTGGATTAAGGATGCCTCTTGTCATCATCTGCCATATCGCATCCGCGATCTGTTCAAGATTGTACTTACCATTTTCTTTATACCAAGTGGCAGCCCAGTTTATTGCTCCTAGCCCAATCAGTCTTAACAGATCTGCATCCACATCGTTTCGGATACAACCATAAGACTGCAGATCATCAAGAATTGTCTGCCAATATCGCTCGTATCTGTCTCTCTCAGCAATAATCTGCTCACGTGCGACTCCATGTACCGAGCGCCACTCAAACAACAACACATAAACCATATCGTCACCCGACATAAGGATATCGACATGTGTCTGCAGTGCCGATTGCATTTTTTTGAGTGGATCTTGAATCGCGGAAGTCGCCTCAACAATCCTGTAAATAGTTCTCTCAATAGCAAGCCGCATCATATCAACCAAAATATCGTCTTTACTACGATAGCGGTAATGCAGACTGCCTGGAAGAATACCACAAGCACTGGCAATTTCTCGCACACTGGTACGCTCAAAACCCTTTTCTCGAAACAGCTTGGCAGAAGCGGCTAATACTCTCTCGCGGTCAGCAACTTCGACTCGCGTAGATTCACTACTCAACATAGTTTGACTCATAACATTATATCAATAAGACAGGTTACTCGACTTGGTCAAGTCGAGTCGAGTCTTTCACGGTCTCTCCTGATCTATACAGCTTTTGCAATGGGGACATTAAAAACAATTCGTGACGCTTCCATAGGGTCTTGATGCTTATCATATTCAGCCAGCCAAGAATTAACCTTTTCTGGGATTTCGGTGTCGCTAGGATGGAAACCTGGCTTAAACCAGTCCAGATAGCGTGGAATAAGTCTGGTAATCAGGCCACGTGGTCCATAGAGGCGATAAAATCCCTTAGCAAGCACCAATGGCTGACCTTGTAGTTTGTCAATTTTCAACATATGCCAAAGAACTGAGCCAACCACCGCATGTACCAGTAGCGTTCCGATAATCAAAGCAGATGCGCGGGTGAAATACCCCCCACCTGCCGCTGTTTCGTAAACATCAAAGGCTACTGTTTTGTGTTCGACTTCTTCTACCCCATGCCACATGAACATGGCACGCATTGCGGGATGAGCATTCTTGAACATCTCACCCTCACCCTCCATAGCACCCTCGCCTAGTACAGCAGTAATATGTTCAAAGGCAGCTGTCATGGCCAACAGATACTTGGCGGGCAGGTGTTTTTGGGAGAGCCGAATAAATAATTTGAATCTTGCGATGACCTTTTCGACATGAATGCCTTGCGACTGCATCACCGCATTATACTGGTCATGCACAATGCCATGTTGCGCTTCTTGGCGAAAAAAGTTTTTGATATCTTCTCTCAGTTTAGGATCTGTGACCAGATCCTGATAGTTACGCACCGACTGAATAAAAAAACGCTCTCCATCGGGGAAGTGAATAGAAAGTGCATCAAAGAAGCGTGTTAACACCGGGTCACCGTCGTTCCAAAAAACTGGAACATCACTTAAATCAAACCGCGGCTTACGTGGCTGGATATTGATCATATGAGTCATGGCGAGAGTTTCCTTGTAAAGGCATCGAATGTCTGTAAACCTGCTATCACATTTGACCTTGAGCAATATTTTTCACCTTGGTCAGGCACAGCAAATATCACACAAGAATTCAACGGGTATTGGTCAAATGACCAAATGCATATTTTGAATATATATTGGTCGATTGACCAAATGTCAAGCCTGTCCTCAAAATTTGATAGAATGAGTTAACAACGCAGCAGGTGAGCCAGATCATCTTTGACATCGAATATAGCTACCAGACCTTTTGGCAGAGGTGTTTTTTTAATGTTAGTTTTTTTACATTAGAGTGTGTTGACGTTTGAAAATATTGATTGCAAATTGGAGGCAGACTCAGAGAATTAAAGCTCTCCCCATCCGAGTCCACCATGCCACGCTTTATGCTGAACGACCAACATTGAGCAAAGATTTCTCCTATGCTCAAGCAACAGGACATTGATCACAAACCAAATTTACGGCTCACCGTAGAAGCCATGCTCTACAGAATGTGGGTGAAATGTCCATGGCTAGACCTACCTCCTGACTGAGTTTGGTCAGCAGCCTAATCTCTACAAAAGATACAACGACTGGTCAGCAAAAGGTTTTTTCCAAAGCATACTCAGGGTTTTATCTACTGACTCTGATATAGAGTAGGGGTTATGGATAGCAATTACGTCAAGGCACATCAACATAATGCACGTGCTGCAACTCACGATCAGGAGGCGATTGGCTTAAGTCGAGGTAGCAAGACAAGTAAGATCCATCTTGCCGTAGATGGGTATGGATTACCCATCGTGTTTGCGATCACGGGTGGTGAATTACACAAAGCCAAAGCTGCACCTGACTTGCTCTCACAGGTATCTATCGATGCCATTCTGATTAACATCTGAATCAGCGTAATGCAAATCTAGCCTGATGTAGTTTTAAGCTACCCCATCAACGCCTGTACCGCAATCGACTCATCCGCCAACCGCAGTGGATCGACCGCCGTACCAGCCGTGATCAGCTTTTTGCTTAGCATAAACTCCTGCGGACGATTCACACAATCCGCCGCAATCAGGCGACCCGCCTGCAAATAAAACGCTGCAAAGCTACGCCTTTGCTGCACATCACCCCGAATCACGATCTGATCATACCCCTGACTGAGTCCCGCAATCTGCAACTTTAGATCATACTGATCTGACCAAAACCAAGGCAAACTCTTCGAGGTCCGCTGTAAGCCACACAAGGTCGCCGAGGCAATTTTGGCCTGTTCATTGGCGTTTGGTACCGACTCCAAGCGCATCCGCCGCTGATAAATCGGATTAAACGCATTGGCACAATCCCCGATGGCCACAATCTCTGGCGCACTGGTACGGCAATACTCATCAATCACAATACCATTGTCCACCTGCAAGCCCGCGTCCAGCGCCAACTCGATATTCGGTACAACCCCGACCCCGATGATCACCAGATCTGCATCGAACATCGAACCATCGGCACACAGCACCGCTTGCGCCCGCCCCTCACCCGTGATCGCCGTGACCGACACACCGGTATGAATCGTCACACCCTGTTCGCGATGAATCCGCGTATAAAAGTCCGACACTTCCGGTGCAGTTACCCGCTGCAAAATCCGCTCGGCGGCTTCCAAGACCACCACCTGCATGCCCTGCTCGGTCAATGCGGCGGCTGTTTCAAGACCGATATAGCCACCACCGATCACCACTGCTTTGCCGTTGGGTTGTACAAATGGCTGGATAGCCTGTACATCGCTGATATTTCTAAGATAATGCACACCTGCCAAATCAGACCCAGCCAGCGACACCGTCCTGACTCGTGCACCGGTACACAGCGCCAACTGGTCATACGCAAGCGTACTGCCATCTTGTAGTGTCACGCTGCGCGCTGCCCGATCAATCGCAACCACCCGCCCGTGCCGAAATTCGATCTGATTTTTTTGATAAAAAGCGGCTGGCCGAATCAATAACTCATCGACCAGTTGTGCACCGCATAAAAAGGTCTTGGACAACGGCGGTCGATGATACGGCAAATACGGCTCATCGCCGATCACCACAATCTCGCCCTGCCAGCCATCTGGCCGCAGACTTGCCGCCAACTGCGCCGCAGCATGACTTGCGCCAATGATGACGATTGTTTGCATATGAATTCACTCAGTTCATGGTTGATGCACAGCATCAATTGTTGCCGACGACAGTTGCAAAATGCCTCTGTCGCCTATTTTGATACCTACGCTTTGGCAGTCAGTTTGACCATCATCTTGGCATAGCCGCGCACAAAGTTAGATTGCACAATTTCTGGCTCACCCAAAACCTCAATATTTTCAAAACGCTGAAGCAGCTCTTCCCATAAGATTCGCAACTGCATCTCGGCCAAGCGATTACCCATACAGCGATGCACACCAAAACCAAATGACAGATGATTACGCGCACCTTTACGATCAATGATCAATTCATCAGGTCGCTCAATCACTCGCTCATCGCGGTTGCCAGAAACGTACCACATCACCACCTTGTCGCCTTTTTTGATGGTCTGACCGTTAAGCTCTACATCTTGCTTGGCAATCCGACGCATATAGGCCAGCGGGGTTTGCCAGCGAATAATTTCGGATACCATGTTCGGGATCAAGCTCGGATTGTTTTTGAGTTTGACGAACTCATTTGGAAACAGGTTAAGTGCGTATACCCCACCCGTCATCGAGTTGCGTGTGGTATCGTTGCCGCCGACAATTAGCAAGACCAAATTGCCCATAAACTCCATCGGCCGATAAATCAGGTCTTTAGTCGCTTCGTTTGACTGCATCAAGCTGATCAAATCATAGCCCATTTCAGCGCCTGCAGATTTTTGTGCGGCTTTTCTATGCCATAACTCCGCAAAATGCTTTGCTGCATCGACTGCTGCATCAAAAATCTCATCCAAATTTGTCACTGTCCCACCTGTGGCCTCCGCAGTGCCAGCCATCAAGTCTGACCATTCAACCAATTTGTGCCGCTTTTCGTATGGGAAATCAAATAATGTTGCCAACATACGGGCTGTCAGCTCAATCGAAACATTCTGCACCCAATCAAACGGCTGATCCGTTGGCAACTGATCCAAAACCTCTTGCACGCGTAGCCGAATCAAACCCTCTAGCTCTTTGAGATTTTTTGGTGCGACTACATCCTGTACGGCCTGCCGCTGCACATCGTGCTTGGGTGGGTCCATTGCAATAAACATTTCAGCATCTAACCCAGGAGGGGTGTTGCCAATCGCGATCACAGGTTCAGCTGAAAAAATCTCATGATTTTTATCGACATAGACAATATCATCGTAACGCGTGACCGACCAAAATGCCCCAAACGGACTGTTGGCTTGATAATGTACCGGTGCTTCATCACGCAGCCGCTTAAAGTAAGACTGCCATTTTTTTTGCTTGTATAAAAATGGGTTGCTAACATCAATCTCAGCAAGTGCCAGTGTTGCAACTTCTGGAATCGGTTGCTCGATAAATGCAGGAAATTCTTGCACGTTAAACACACGGAATTTGGCTTTTTGCATCCACTGAATGCCGCGAACCTGCGTGTGCAATGGGACAAAACGGGTCACTTGACCATGCAAAAACTGCTTGCCCGTTTGAAACTGCTCATTAGACTTGACTTTATCCGTAACCGTGGTTGCTACGTCTGCAGCGGTGCTGGTGACAGTTTGGGTTATTTTCTCAAAAATTTCTGCGACTGAGTTCATGATGGTCTCCTGACTGAGCATCGTTGACGAGGTGTGTTTGTTAAGGCGGTTGATCCGCTGGGTTACAGCTGACGTGTTACATCTGAAACTCAGGCAGATGTACCGTCATGCCATCCATTGCATCGGTCACTTGGATACAACACGCCAAACGTGAGGTGGCAGCACGCTCTGGGGTCATTTCCAACATCTGCTGCTCATTCGCTTGTGCCGTACCCGCAACATCCGACCACTCAGCACTGACAATCACGTGGCAGGTACCACAGGCGCATTCGCCACCGCAATCCCCATCAATTCCGGCAACACCGTTTTCAACCGCCAACTGCATTAGTGACTTACCCGCTTCGATTGCAACGCTGGTTTGTGCACCATCGTGGGCAATAAATGTAATTTGGCTCATGGCTACGACTCCGATTTGGCTTAATTTCACTGTTCAAGCTCAAGATTACGCACTCTCTGCGGTTCTGTAGAGGTTATTATTTGACAAATAGAGGTCATAAAAAGACAATATTACCTCGTCAGCCAATAAAGCATATTCCATGTATCAGACTCACTCAGGCAAAGAACCCGCGATCATTCCGTGTAGCTATACCCGTTTGATCGGTCGAGAACTGGACTTACAAGCGCGCGATCTGCCGAAATTATTAAAATTCACTGCGCTGACCACTGAGCAACTGATGCGTGATGACACCATGATCACGGCCAGCCAACAGATTCAAATCTTACAAAATAGCTTGGAGTTGTCCGCATCCGATCAGTTTGGCTTGCGTTTAGGGCAGCGGCTCACGCCGTCAACACATGGCTCGATGGGCTTTTTAATCAATAGCAGCCCGAACTTATTGGCCGTGTTACAAGCGTTTCAAACTTTTTTGCCGACCCGTATGAGTTTGATTAGGCTCGAAACACACACCAATGCTGAGTGGACGACCTGCTTGATTTTCTTTGAGCAGACCTTGAGTCATGCAGTACATCGGCTACTGTCCGAAACTGTTGCGGTGATTTTTTCGGAATGTGCCGAATTTATTGTTGGACGACCGCTGACCGAGGCGGTGATTCAGTTTAGCCATCCCGCCCCCGATCATCATGCCTGTTACGCGGATTATCTTGCCGGTACCTATCAGTTTGATCAGCCACAACTGTCGATCCGAGTGCCGACCGAGTTGTGCTTGATTGCCAATGCATCCGCGCAGCACGATAGCTATCTGCTGGCGATGCAACAATGCGAAATGATCCTCAACCGGCTCAAGACCCAACAACACAGCACCACCTACCAAGTGCAAAAAGCCATGCTGTCCTATCCGCTCGGGCAACTGAGTGAAGAGGATCTGGCTGCAGCCTTGTTTATGAATAAGCGTACGCTGGCCAGACGTCTGGTCAAAGAGAACACGAGTTACCGGCTGATTCGAGATCGGATTTTATCTGAGAAAGCCAGTAGTTATTTACATGACCCTCAAATATCGGTCGAGGCAATTGCCAGCTTACTGAATTACCACGACTCTGCTAATTTTCGGCGCGCGTTTAAACGCTGGTTTGGTGTATCACCAAGTGCTTATCGGCGAAAAATCACCCATCGGCAAGAAGAAAATGACCTGAGAGAATGAGGTTGTTCGTATGATTGTTAATACGTTGAAACATCAATACGCCCTAGAAAAATACCTTAAAACGCTATGTCAGAGATGGCAATCATATGGCAGCCCTCCACTTCCAATCCGATAACCTCAACTCAACCCAACGCTTGCAACCCGCTGTGAACTCTGTAGAGGTTTTAATTCCCATTGCAGCCCATCCACCGTCAATGTCTTCAGTTAGGGGTCGTCTCAGGAAACGGAAAATATAGCACGCTAAGGATTTTCACTCCGACTTCTTTTAACGATATCCAACACGGTATTTTTGCTTAGATTGACCAGCCGACCGACTTGTCGATAAGAGTGTCCAGCAGACACCAACTCCAACACTTTAGGTGCCAGACGATCTGACTTGGTACGTTGACCAGGACGACGACCAAACACAACGCCACGCGCTTGTGCCGCTGCTACACCAGAGCGCACACGTTCACGTAGTAAATCTCCCTCAAACTCTGCTAATGCAGACATCACAGAAGCCATGAGCTTTCCCTGAGATGTGGAAAGGTCAAACTGCAAACCTGTTTGTGCCACCAGAGATACCCCGAAATGCCCAAGATTGTTGACGCTCACTTAATATTGACCAGCGATGCTCGTTGAATATTGACCAGGCATTTAAGCAATGTAGCGTACTACACTGCTGTGGATAAATCGATCAATTGCTGTTGCTTTTTCTTCACTGATCGACGGTTAAAATAACTCTCCTTTCTCTGCTTCTCGTTTCTTTATACGCTGCTTGGCTTCCTCCGTGCTTTGCTTAAAACGATAGGATTCATTACCCGTTTCGATGATATGGCAATGATGAGTCAGTCGATCCAGCAGTGCAGTCGTCAACTTAGCATCACCAAATACATTGCTCCATTCCGAGAAGCTCAAGTTCGTCGTAATGATAGGGGTCGTCTCAGGAAACGGAAAATATAGCACGCTAAGGTTTTTCAATTGCGCGCAATGGCCTAAATTTTCCACCACCTATCTTGGCTTTGCTTCGCCATAGATAATCCCCAGTTAAATTGATGTGCTCCCACCCCAGCGGTGACAGATATTGCAGCAAGGTATCATCGACTGTGCGACCATGCCCTCGTAGGGCGTTAGTCGCTCTCTCTAAATAAACCGTGTTCCACAATACAATGGCGGCGGTCACTAGATTCAAGCCACTGGCTCGATAACGCTGTTGCTCAAAGCTTCGATCTCGAATCTCACCCAATCGATAAAAGAAAACGGCGCGCGCTAATGCATTACGGGCTTCACCTTTATTTAATCCAGCTTGAACCCGACGGCGTAGTTCTACGCTTTGCAACCAATCCAAGATAAACAGTGTGCGCTCAATACGCCCCAGCTCTCGTAATGCCAATGCCAAACCATTCTGTCGTG
This sequence comes from Acinetobacter sp. Tol 5, assembly GCF_019702905.1. Classification (NCBI taxonomy): domain Bacteria; kingdom Pseudomonadati; phylum Pseudomonadota; class Gammaproteobacteria; order Moraxellales; family Moraxellaceae; genus Acinetobacter; species Acinetobacter sp. Tol 5. The sequence continues at coordinate 61,495 of NZ_AP024709.1, forward strand.
GATAACTACCGAGTTTACGTAGCATTAGCGACGCTGTGACAGTCCCTTGCTTGATTGATGCGGCCAGACGCAAAATATCGTCCCAATGAGTACGAATCTGTTTGATATTCAGTGTGCCGCCAATCATGGGTTTAAGTGCGGCATAGTCTATGTCTGACTTTGGAATATAGAGTTTCGTATCGCCCAGATCACGAATTCGTGGTGCAAATCGAAACCCTAGCATGTGCATGAGTGCAAAAACATGGTCGGTGAATCCAGCCGTATCGGTGTAGTGTTCCTCGATGCGTAAATCAGACTCGTGATACAGCAGCCCATCAAGAACATAGGTTGAATCACGAACGCCCACATTGATCAGCTTACTGCTAAATGGTGCGTATTGATCAGAAATGTGTGTATAAAATAACCTTCCAGGCTCTGCGCCATATTTTGGATTGATATGTCCTGTACTTTCAGCTCTGCCACCTGCGCGGAAGCGTTGGCCATCTGATGAGGAGGTAGTGCCATCTCCCCAGTTTTCAGCGAAAGGTTGTTTCAATTGAGCATTCACCAATTCGGCCAATGCCGTTGAATAAGTTTCATCACGGATATGCCAAGCCTGTAGCCATGAGAGTTTGGCATAAGTTGTACCAGGACATGATTCGGCCATTTTCGTCAGCCCTAAATTAATTGCATCAGCCAGTATGGTCGTGAGCAATAACGCTTTATCCTTCGCAGTGTCATCCGTTTTCAAATGAGTGAAGTGTCGAGTAAAGCCTGTCCATTCATCGACCTCCATTAATAATTCGGTGATCTTGATATGTGGTAACAGCATTGCTGTTTGGTCAATTAAAGTTTGGGCTGTATCAGGAGCCACGGCATCGAGAGGTGTTATTTTTAGACCAGATTGATTGATCATCGCATCAGGCAAATCGTTGGTCGCTGCCATGCGATTAATGATTGCTAATTTCTGCTCCAATAGTGAAAGGCGACTTTGCAAATATAGATCACAATCAGTAGTAATGGTTAGAGGTAACTCATTGGACTGTTTTAGCTGATTAAATTTATCAGCAGTCACTAAATACTCATCGAAGTCTTTGAATTGGCGAGAGCCTTGTACCCAGAGATCCCCAGCCCGTAGCGAGTTTTTAAGTTCAGATAACACACATATTTCGTAATAGCGGCGATCAATACCATCATCGGTAAAGACTAGTCTTGCCCACCGTTTTTTGATAAACGCTATTGGAGCATTAGAGGGGATTTTTCGTGTATTATCAACATTCATGCTGCGGAGCAACTCTACAGCGGCAAGCATATCTTTTGCTGCTGGGGCAGCACGCAATTTAAGTATGGCAAGAAGTTCTGGCGCGTAACGGCGTAAAGTTGCATAGCTCTCGCCAATTCGTGGTAAAAAATCAAAGTCTTCGGGTTGCGCCAGTTTTTCTGCCTCAGTAATACTTGCTGCAAAAGCATCCCATGAAATAACAGTTTCGATGGCGGCAAACGGATCACTGCCATTTTGCTTGGCATCTAGCAAGGCTTTCCCGATAAGCCCATACAAACGCACTTTGTCGTTGATCGCTTTACCTGATGATTGAAATTGTTGCTGGTGTTTATTTTTTGCGATAGCAAATAGCTTTCCAATAATGCGATCATGCAGGTCAATAATTTCGTCGGTGATCGTGGCCATACTCTCCACAACGATTGCTACCAAAGTGGCATATCGACGTTGAGATTCAAATCTGGCCAAATCAGCAGGAGTCATTTGCCCACCTTCGCGAGCAATTTTCAGTAAGCGATTTTGATGAACGTGTTTTCCAATGTCTTCAGGTAGATCGATGGCTTGTAAGCACTTCAGCCGCTCAATGTGCTCAAGCATGTACTTTGAGTTTGGTTTAGCTGGTGACTGTCTAAGCCACCCCAATATTGTCAGTTTGCTGCCCTCTTTACGGTTCAGCAAAGCATCTATATTTTGACGATGAGTTTCTGAAAGTGAGCTCGTCAAAGCAGTATAAATTATGCGGTTGGCAGATGTGATTGCTTCTGCGCAAATACTATCAATTGCATTTATAGCTGGCAAAAGGACTGATTTTTGTCGTAAATTTTCAACGAGAGTTGTGGCTAAAATAAGACCTTTATCTGTCTGAAGGGACAAATCCACCATCATATTGACCGATTGCCGATAGTCACTCAAGGTGAATAGTTTGAACCCAAAAACTTTTTTCAATTCGGCAATATGTTCTCGTCTTGTTTGCTCGCGCTGACCATAATCATTCCAGCAGTCCACTGATATACTAAGTTGAGCAGCCATCATGAAAAGTAAGGGTTTGAATGGTTCGTCGTTAATACCCAATATCACTCCAGGGTAACGCATGTAGCAAAGTTGAATTGCAAAGCCTAGCTTGTTGGATGCCCCTCGATGTTGATGGACTATGGATTTATCAGAATCACTCAGAGTGTAATGCTGAAGCATAAAAGCTCTATCATCTGGAATTTCGAACAGGCTTCCCAATTCCGTGGACGACAAAATAGAATGGCGCGGCATGGCTCATTAGTCCCAAATAAACTAAACTATTAAAGGTACATTATTTTGTACCGCCACGCTTAGCTTTGCGCTGCAATTTCGCAAGGAGGTTCAATTGGGACAGAATGCGGCCATTTATTGCCGAGTATCAACGAACGATCAGTCCTGCGAACGACAGGAATATGACCTACGTGCCTACGCCAATCGTTGCGGCTACGATGTTGTCGGTGTTTGGAAAGAAACTGCATCAGGCAGTAAGGATGAGAGATTGCAAAGAAAATACTTGATGACCATGGCGCAATCTCGTGAAATCGATGCCATCTTGGTGACGGAATTGACACGCTGGGGCAGAAGCACCGTGGATCTCGTACAGTCATTACAAGATCTTGGGCATTTCGGGGTATCTCTGGTGGCACAAACAGGTTTGCAGTTTGACCTTTCCACATCTCAGGGAAAGCTCATGGCTTCTGTGATGTCTGCATTAGCAGAGTTTGAGGGAGATTTACTACGTGAACGTGTGCGCTCTGGTGTAGCAGCGGCACAAGCGCGGGGCGTTGTGTTTGGTCGTCGTCCTGGTCAACGTACCAAGTCAGATCGTCTGGCACCTAAAGTGTTGGAGTTGGTGTCTGCTGGACACTCTTATCGACAAGTCGGTCGGCTGGTCAATCTAAGCAAAAATACCGTGTTGGATATCGTTAAAAGAAGTCGGAGTGAAAATCCTTAGCGTGCTATATTTTCCGTTTCCTGAGACGACCCCTAAGTACCTTGGTGGCCTTCGGTCTGCAAGCATTCAAATAAACATCATGCTGTACATCGTTGTTGTTTTGGTCGATAACTGTCCCGAATGATCCAGTACCTAGGATGACGTTATATTCACCAAGCTTAGGTTGGAGTTGAGAGTGGCAGAATAAATTGATAAAAAACACCTTGATATCTTTTACCGCTTGTTCAAAACTTATGATTTAATCAGTTCAAAATTACACAGCAAATACTTATATATTTTTTCCTATTTTTTATTTAAAAAATTATTTATTTTAATATATATTATTGTTTTACAATAATATTTAAATAATCATTCTTCCAATTTTTTTTGATTTAGTGTTATTCCTGCTGTAATAGGTTTAAATCTTTTTGCTGTCTAAAGTTCTTTAAAAACCGATGCCAGAGTTGCTCTTGCCCACGCAGTAGCATGCCGTGACGTACAATCAGATACCAGCTCACCACCGAAGCTAAGACTAGAATCAACATCACAATTTTGACTAAAACACTGGCATGGCTGATCAGCATCCACACTGACATTTGATCCATTGTTGCTTGCATAACGCTCCCCAATTTTTTAATTGCTGCTTGCTGCAGCGTAGGTATTTATAAAAGTGGGCTGTGCTTTGCTACACCAGCCCATATACTGAATTAACATTTAGTCCAAGTGCAGGGCTTGTGCTATTTTTTCCCAAGGAACGTACTTAAAGTTCTGATTAGTTTCTGGCATACGTTTGCGTCCGTCTTGTACCACCAGCATGCCTTGTTTCCACTTACCACCAAAATCTTGAGAACTTACATCCAAACCGTCGGTTTCTGAGACGGCATCAATCCCTTTTTCGGTGTTAATCCCTACTCGGAATGCGCCCCGAACTGTATACGGTGCTTTGCTATCCACAACCACAAAACTGTCATTGCCTTGACTAGATACCACTAGGTAACTTTTGTCTTTTGCGTGATAAAGTCCCATGCCTTCAATGTCGTCATATAAGACATCCCCCACAGCAAGTACTTGCTGCATCGGTAACTGGGTCTTTGGATTAAGATCTTTAACCCATACTGCAACATCTTCTTCACCTAAGAAAATACGTCCTGTGGCATCGTTGCTGCCTCTTTAAAATTTCGACACTCTGCTGCGACACAAAAGATACGTATCATTTCCAATTTGTTCTGCATGTCCAATCCTGTGTTATGGTAATTATTCCGTAAATAGGAATTCTGAAAGATAATATTATTCATTTATTATACCTAACAAGGCTGTAATACTTAATCCATCAAATATGATTGACTGAACCGTACCGGGTTTGTCGGAGACTCAATATTCTGAGAGACTATTCCGATGAAAAAACCAAACTATACCCCCGAAATTAGAGAAAGAGCGGTTCAATTACTAATTGAATCTGAAAAAGATTATCCTTCTACTTGGGCAGCAATCACAGCTATTGCTCCTAAAATCGGTTGTACTCCTGAAACATTGCGTGTTTGGTATTTAAAGCATATGGATCAACTAAATCCTGCCAAAGTACAACAGATATCTGACCAAGAAAAAATGAAGCAAATGGAACGTGAAATTAAAGAATTAAAGCGTGCCAATGAAATTCTACGTAAAGCAGCCGCTTTTTTCGCCCAGGCGGAGCTCGACCGCCCTCACAAATAATGGTGGATTTTATCCATAATAAAGAGCTGTACGGAGTCGAGGCGATTTGTAGAATTTTACCGATCGCCCCTTCAACCTATTATCGGACTCTAGATCTCTGTGATGAGAAGCATTGCACGATCGAGGCATGCCAAAGAATGTGATTCATCATTCCGATAGAAGTGTTCAATATCTTTCTATTCGCTATACCAATCGTTTTGAAGCAGCAAATTTACGAGCATCAGTCGGTACAACGGGTGATTCATACGATAATGCTTTGGCTGAAACGGTGAATGGCTTATACAAAACAGAGGTGATTGAATATCTAAAAGCAGATTGACACGGTTTAGCAGAGGTACAAATGTGACAGTAAATTAGATAGATTGGTTCAATATAAAGCATGTAAATAGTTATATTCGTTTATTTACCCTGTTTTGGATATTGACCCAAGTAAATGATGAGATTAAGCCATTAAATAAAGTAGCCCAACTTGAATAGAAAGCCTCTGACAAACATCATAGGGTTGAAGTGCTGCCTTTCATTCAAAATTTCAGGCAGCACACTCATACATTTAAACGTCGGTTTAAGCTGGTAGTTTACTCGCCAAAACATCTACTTTTTCAATAGACGGTGGCTCTGAAAATAGCTCTTCGGCCTGAGCCATCAACGCAGCTGCAACCTTGCCAGATAAATGTGCTTGGCGACCCGCCTCATCAGGGAATGCATCAAAAACACCAAATGTTGTAGGTCCAAGACGTAGGCCAAACCACGCAACTGTCGCAGGTTCTTCCATTACAATAGGTAAACCGGCTTTAAGGAAAGCTTCCACTTCATCTTCTTTACCCGGTTTAGCTTCAAGACGGACATATAAAGCTGTTTTAAGCATGACTAAAACTCCACAATTGATTAGAATTCAAACTGATTCTGACATTGCTAATGTATGCATGTCAGAAAGTTTTGTTGTATAAGAGTTAAAAAAAATTCCCATAGCTGAGCCAAAATTTAGGTTCTTATTTCGACATAATGCTATGAATTTATTCAAGTTAACCCCATTAACATTTGAACCAAAAAATTAAGATATGAGATTATTAAATTCAATCTTAGTTATATAAGGATCAATTGACTCTACCTTAGATTTATAAGCTGACCTCTTCATCTGGAAATTATATTGCTCAAGAAGCACTCAAGAACAACATTGTACATCCGCATATCTATGAAAGTTATTTAGCTAGGAATTTGCTGTGGAACTCTATATGTTTCTCTATAAAGCTCGCAATGAAGTAATAGCTATGGTCATACCCTTCTCTTAGGTTAAGTGTAAGAGGATATTCTTGTTCCAAACAAATATTACTAAGAAGCTTAGGCCTTAGCTGTTCTTCAAGAAAATCATCAGCTGTTCCCTGATCGACTAAAATAGGTAAATGAACTTCAGCGTTTTTGATTAATTCAATCGCATCATAGCTTTTCCATAAAGTTTCGGTTTCACCTAGGTAGTGTGTAAAAGCCTTTTTCCCCCAAGGTACTTGGCTAGGTGCAACAATTGGTGCAAAACCAGAAATACTTTTATACAGCTTAGGATTTTTTAACCCAATGACTAATGCACCATGACCACCCATGCTATGCCCCATAATGCTTTGGACTTGATTGGTCGGAAAATTTTGGTCAATCAGATTTCTGAGCTCTTCCACAATATAATCATACATCTTGAAATGCTGTGACCAGGGTGCTTGTGTTGCATTCACATAGAATCCTGCGCCTTGGCCTAAATCATAATCTGCATGATCTGGTACATCTTCTCCACGTGGGCTGGTATCTGGTGCAACAATAATGACTTTATGTTCAGCCGCATACTTTTGTGCTCCGGCTTTAGTAATAAAGTTCTGTTCGTTGCAAGTCAGTCCTGATAACCAATATAAAACTGGCAACCGCTCATCTTTGTCATGAGGTGGCAGATATATTGAGAATTTCATTGAACAGTTTAATGCTATTGACTGATGGCGATACACTTCTTGCGATCCACCAAAAGAAGCATGTTTCTCAATTATTTCCATAATCAATTACCTATGTTGAGCAAGACTGCATGAGAAATCGAGTAAACAAAGAGTCTGACATTCTCCACAGAGAATAGTGATTAAGATTTAAAATGTAGGCAGGTTTGTTGAACCTATACACGATGCCTACACAGATAGATCGGTTTTACAGATAATGTGCCGTTTTAGAGGATTCCATGCATGTCATTCATGATGCACATGCATGGAAAACTATAAGGTCTGACGGAATTATTCGTAATGAATTACAGTACGAATTGACTTACCTTCATGCATTAGATCAAAGGCTTCATTGATCTGATCCAAGCCCATCGTATGTGTCACAAATGGTTCTAATTGAATTTTACCTTTCATGGCATCTTCAACCATTCCTGGAAGTTGCGTACGACCTTTTACGCCACCAAAGGCAGAACCTAGCCATTTACGACCAGTAACCAGTTGGAATGGACGGGTAGAGATTTCCTGACCTGCGCCAGCTACACCAATAATTACGGATTGTCCCCAGCCACGGTGTGCACTTTCAAGAGCTGCACGCATCACATTCACGTTGCCAATACATTCAAATGAATGATCTACACCCCAACCAGTCATTTCGACAATGACTTGCTGGATTGGTTTGTCGTAGTCTTTAGGGTTTAAGAAGTCCGTTGCACCAAACTCTTTTGCCAGCGCAAATTTATCTGGATTCATGTCAACCACAATAATACGTCCTGCTTTAGCTTGACGTGCGGCTTGTACGACTGCCAGACCAATACCACCTAAACCAAAGACCGCAACACTATCACCTTCTTGTACTTTAGCCGTGTTGTGTACTGCACCGATACCCGTTGTGACACCACAACCCAGTAAGCAGACATGTTCGTGATTGGCTTCAGGATTGATTTTAGCCAATGATACTTCTGCCACTACCGTGTATTCACTGAACGTTGAGCAGCCCATATAGTGGTAAATCGGTTGACCATTATAGGAAAAACGAGTGGTACCATCTGGCATTACGCCTCTACCTTGAGTTTCGCGAACGGAAATACACAAGTTCGATTTTCCAGATTTACAGAATACGCACTCGCCACATTCAGCGGTGTAAAGTGGAATTACATGATCACCTGGTTTGACGCTAGTCACGCCTTCACCAACCTCAACTACGACACCAGCACCTTCATGCCCGAGAATAGCCGGAAAAACACCTTCAGGATCATCGCCAGATAAAGTAAATGCGTCTGTATGACACACACCGGTATGGGAGATCTTGATTAATACTTCACCTTTCTTCGGTGGTGCAACATCAACTTCAACAATTTGAAGAGGTTGACCAGGAGCAAACGCAACGGCAGCACGTGACTTCATGGAATAATTCCTTATACAGATCTATTTTAAATATGATTTTAGAATCTTGGCGATTTCAGCCAATTCTTCTTTTCGTTGTTGTTCTGTGGTTTCACCTGATACTAAAGTGTCCTTTAAATGAACCTCCAGCATTTCATTCATTAAACCATTAATAGCACCACGCACAGAGCATATTTGTTGCAGAATTGCACCACATTCCACATTGTCTTCTAACGCTTTTTCAATCGCTTGCGTCTGACCTTTGATCCTTCTGACGCGTAGAAGAATCTTTTTTTTGTCTTCAACCTGATTAGGCATCAGACCTCCTTATTTGCTAGCTTTTATACTATAGTACCCCATAGTATAAAAAAAGCAATATTTTTTATAAATCGAAAATCAAAAAGCTCTTTAGCGAAAATTTTCTATCCCTGTTTTTAGTTTTTTTTAAATTAACATCGTAGAGCTGATGGGCTTTGTTGCACAAAGATTTGTAATGCAAAGCGCCCCTAATTGAGCCAAATTTAAGGCGTAACTTGGGTAAGTGGGCGACCTAATTCCGTAAATCTGTTAAGGACTGCTACACGTGCATGGATCTCATTCACTTGGCTATCAAAACTCCTTGCACTGAGTTTATCTCCTAATAATTTGATGCAATGCATCTTAGTTTCAACCAAACTTCGACGATGATAGCCTGACCATTTTTTCCATAGTGTCCTGCCTAAACGTTTAATTGTTCGAAGTAATTCATTTCGCTCTAGCGAGCTACTCTTTGTATCTTTCCATGGTTTCGCATTTTTTCTAGGTGGAATCACCGCATGCGCTTGCCGATCTGCAATGACCTGACGGCATTGCTTGGTGTCATAAGCTCCATCGGTATAAACAGAGTTAATCTGCTCATCTTGTGGAATCTGATTAAGTAAATCACCAAGCACCTGTGAATCACTGACATTATTGGTTGTAAGCTGAACTGCTCGTATTTGTAGGGTTTTAGCATCTATAACAATATGAAGTTTACGCCATTGGCGACGATATTCAGGTCCATGTTTCTTGCGTTTCCATTCGCCCTCACCTAGAAACTTCATGCCTGTAGAGTCCATGAGTAGATGCAGCCCATCGCTACTTTTTTGGTAGCTGATTACAATATCAATATGCTTTTGTCTTCTACAAAGCGTGGTGTAATCTGGAGCTATCCAATTTAATCCGCAAAGTTTAATCAGACTTTGCACAAAGCCAGTGACCATACGTAAAGACAGACGGAATAAGGATTTAATCATTAAGCAGCATTGGATGGCTGCGTCGGAGTAGGTTTGATTTCGCCCTTGTTTGCCTTTTGATGGCGCATACCATTGCGTAGCAGGATCAAACCAAATGGCAATATTTCCGCGACTCATGAGTGCTCGGTTATATGCGGGCCAATTGGTTGTGCGGTAGATTTTGTGTGTAGGCTTCTTCATTTGAAAATTATATCGCTGAAAAACCCTTTACAGATAGGTTTGTGCAACAAAGCCTTCCGGAACATAAAACAATAACGATAAGTTCTAGCACTAGGATTATTAGGTAGACAGCCCTACCTAGCACCAAACACGAAAAAGCCCGACAAGATGTCGGGCTTTTTTATTTAATATTATTTTTAAAAAATACTTGCAAACAGGGTAATGAATTGATCAAATATGAATTCAGTCCAAGGATTGAGGACAAGGTAACTTAATATGATTAAACCTCAAGACATTCTAGTTCTCGTAAAACTGATCTCTATTGAGAACCAGCATCAGATATTCAAAGATTACTATTCAGAAGCACAACTTGAGTGGGATAAATTAGAAGATGAGCAGTTAGATATCTTTTTAAAATTAAGTGCTTTTTATGATTCTTTATCAATCAGAGGGTTGGCTGAAGCAGTAGTTATTAGTAAAAGTGAGGTTTCAGAATCTTTAAAGCGTTTAATCAAGATAGGGCTATTGATCGTAACCTCTAATTCACCATTTAAGCGATTAGAGCTAGTAGAAATGCAATGGAAAACCAATAGAAGAGCTCTCTTAGACCTAATTATTTACAGTTTTCAATACTTTTTCCATACAGAAGTTGGTGCTATTGATATTGGTATTCCTACTGTTTTCAATAATAAAAAACTTTCAGATCATTTATCGTATTCTTCTTCATTACCTTATATTTGGCCCGCTCAAAGCTATCAATCAATTTCAGGATTAGCAGTTGAACCATTATATAAATCTGTACCATATGCAGCGTTAGATGATAATTTCCTGTATGAAGTTTTTGCTCTTATTGATGTGTTTAGAATAGGTTCCCCAAGGGAAAAGAAAATAGCTGAAAAGCTATTACGTGAGTATCTACAATGAATAATGCTTTAACACAAATGAAGATGCTAGAGCAGGTTGTAAGTGCTTTAAGCGAGGATCTTATCAAAGACCTAGTATTTATTGGAGGGTGCACTACTAGCCTGTTTTTAGATCCAGAAAATTTATCTTTATCAACTAGATACACTCAAGATGTTGATTTAATTGTAGATATAAAGACTACAACCCAATGGTATGAGTTAGATGAGAAAGTCAGAAAACTAGGGTTTAAAAATTATCAAAGTTCAGATCCATTTGAAAAGAACACGGACTTCACTTGTCGCTACCAACTAGGGGAAGATCTAATTGTAGACTTTATGCCCACTGATGAAAAAATTTTAGGCTTCTCTAATTCTTGGTATCTAGAAGCTTATAAGAAAAAAGTAGAGTATAAGCTAGAAAATAATTTAATTATCAATACCTTAATGCCTGAATATTTCTTAGCAACCAAGTTTGAAGCATTACATGGCCGTAAAGAAGATCCCTTATATAGCAAAGACTTAGAAGATATCATCACAATTTGCTTGGGACGATCCTCCTTAGTTGAAGAAGTCTATAATGCTCCAACAGAACTCAAAGATTACTTATCTGACCAATTTAAAAAACTCACTGAATTAACTGATTTTGAAATCATAATGGAAGATCAATGTAGATTTGGCTCAAGAGAAAGAGCTTTACAAGTAATTCAAGCGATCATAAAACAATGGCCAAAAGCATATTAATAAACTCCTTTTCCTTATGTCAGAATCTTAGCGCACCAGAAAAATTTGGAATCGATGCTGTAGGGAACCTTACTGATAATGAAAATCTATATTTTTGTTACGTAGTGGATGGTCATGGGGGATGTAAAAACAGCGACATACTAGTTAAAAATTTTCAGGCTTATGTGCTTTCTTTGAAGGACGTCTTTGCTCAATTAAATAATACTACACAAGATATACATGATTTTTTTGAACGTCTAACAGAGAATTTTTATATAGAACATCGGGGAAAATTGCGACCTGCAGCAATGAGTATTTTGATGGTTATTTTTAGTCAGACTCAAATTTATTCAGCACATTTGGGTGATTGCAAACTTGGGAAAATCAATAATGAGCAACAAATCAGTTGGATTACTTATCCTCATAATTTAGCGATGAGCTTAAATAATCAAACAGATCCCCAAAGTATCGAAATGATACTTAGGTCTTCTTCAAATGATAATATTGTCACCAAGTCATTTAATACAAAAAAGTTAAAACCCTTGAGCTTTAAGACCTTAGATATTGAAAAAAAATCCACATATATTCTAGCATCCGATGGATTTTGGAAGCTTTCAGAAAATGATATAAAAACAATAATTTATAGCAAAAATTTATCCGAAGTATCTTCATTATTTGATGATATTTCTCTATGGGTTATATCATTCATTTAACATAAAATCTCATATACCCAATTCGGATGTTAAAATCAAATAAACCTAATTTTTATAAGCAGATACTCGCTATGAACCGTACCGGGTTTGTCGGAGAATTTTTATTTAAGTTAGGCCACCTGACCTAACGGGTTAATCTTATCATTGTACATTGCTTCAAACTCAAAAGGCGATACATTGTCAACGGCATTCTAAAATTGCCCCCTTTTACCTTACAAATGGCAAAGTAAAATTGACCCCTGAAATCAGAGAAAGAGCGGTTCAATTACTAATTGAATCTGAAAAAGATTATCCTTCTACTTGGGCAGCAATCACAGCTATTGCTCCTAAAATCGGTTGTACTCCTGAAACATTGCGTGTTTGGTATCAAAAATATTTAGATCAACAAAATCCTGTCAAAATACAACAGATATCTGATCAAGAAAAAATGAAGGGTAATCCCCATTGCTGTCCCACAATTTTTCACAAGAGGAAGCTCATTTGAGCTTCCTCTTGTTTTATGGGTATTTTATCGGGTGAAAATAAAGCTTTTAAAGTTCTTCTTTCAAACAAATTCACTTGAATTATTCTGAGTAAACGTTGAACTGTCCAACCTGTTTTTCCTAAATGTCGAGCGAAACTCACCAATAAATAGGCGATCATCGCAATCCAGATTTGTGTCTGAATTGCGTTCCTGCTGCGGCCTAGAAACGCTTTTAATTTGAGATTCTGCTTAATCGCCTTAAAGAACAGCTCAACTTTCCAACGATCTTTATAAATCGCCGCAATGGTGGAGGCGGCTAAATGAAAGTTATTGCTGAGAAAGCTAAAGTGCTTGCCACTTTGCTGATCTCTATATTCAATTCTTCTTAACACTGGGGCTTTTCTTTTTAGGGCATGTGCGCTATTCAGCTGAATGGTTTCATCTTTTAGAATACCTTTGGATTCAAGCACTGGATGTTGCTGGATCACCTGATACACAGATTTAGGCCTAAAACGTGTGACAAATCCAATGTTTTGAGCAGTCAGATTTGCATACCATTGGTAATCGACATAGCCTTTATCAAAAACTACAATGCTGCCAGCAGGAAACTGGAATTTGCGGCCTTGTACCATGTCATTTTCTTTGCCATTTTCAACTGCAACAAACTCAGGAATATCATTGCTGTGATTCAATCCTATACTGAGTTTCATGCTGGCTTTTGAGTCGTGAACTTTGGCCCATTCACATAAAGAAAGCGACAGGTCAATATGACTGGCATCCAAGGAATACAAGGGATTCTTAAAGCGAAATTTATGAGCTACTTTTGAGTGTTCATAGTATTTAAGCAACTTGTAAAATAGCTGTTGATACAAGGCAGCAGGCTGCTGCTCATTGATTCGTGCCAGCGTGCTTCGGGGAATAGACTTTGCTCCGAGATGACTCAGCTTTTCCTGTTGGCACTCCAAATTGGATTGAATATCTCTCAGACTTTGCCTACAAGAGAATTGAGACATCAATATGGCAATAAACTGATCCCACCGGGAAGCCGCTCTAAATTTCTGTCCAACATGGTGTACTTTAGCAAGTTGTTCAAAATCCTGTCGCACAACAGGTTTAATTAGCTCATGAAATACGGTATTCTGATGTGACAAAACCTGAATCCTGGTCGTTAAAGTGTTTGTTTGCACTCATATTTTAACTGTTAGGACTCAGGTTTTTTTATTTAAAGCAAACTATGGGACAGCAGTGGGGTAATCCCCCCCTAAAATACTAGCTCTTTAAAAGAGGCAGTATTATGCTTTTACAACATGGTGTTTAACTTGAGAAACTGAATTTAAAACAATCTACTGTAACTCTTCCAGACAGATATGAAATTAATCCACCCCTAGCCCCTTAAACACAGCATCCACCGGATCTGCATAAAAGCTGGTCTGGAACTTGGTAAACAGTTCCACAGGAATCGTTGGGATATCTGCCGCACTACTCATTGGCAAAGCAACCTTCTTGGCACCCGCATCAAAAGCAACTTGAAGACATTCGGCAATACTTTCCACCGGTGTCACTGAACCACCCAAGCTCATATCACCCAGTACCACCATCTGACTTTGTACCGATCGTCCTAACAGGCCAGAAGCGAAAGCCACTAAACTTGGTAAGGCAAGATGGCTGAGCGGCCCGGTATTCTGTAATTCAACCACATGTAAGTGGAAGTCATGTTCCAGCACCTTACTGCCACCCGATATTCTGGATGCATTGGCCTTGAAGTAGTCAAATGCGATCTTGACCTGCTCCTTGGCACTGCTTGAATTCCATAAGCCTGATGTCGCCAATTTTCCTGAACCTTTGGTCACTTGAAGTTCTAAGCGGTATAACCCCGGCATACCTTTATTACTGAGCCCGATGGTATATAAGAAACCTGACTTGGCTGGACCTTCGGGAATCAGTCCGCCACCACCCTGCTCTTTGACTGAGACAAAATGTTCTTCTAGGGTATCATTATCGATATAGCTAAAATGCACATCATAGAATTCCATACCACCAATTTTTTTCAGCTGTTCTTTGACTCGACGGCGCACCTGCAGTGCATATTCCAGGCATTGCCGTACATCTTCTTTATTAAACTGACCGTGTGGATAGAGCAGCTTCATCAATCCAGAAACCGTCTTGCGAACGGCGATCACATCACGCTGATTCAGGTTATTCCCTAGCTTGAAGTACTTCTCAATGGCATCCGCAAAACTACGCTTACGCATTTCCCGGAAGAATTCAGCCAGATAATCAACGATTAGACCATAACGGTTGGTAAAGAATTCCGGACGCATTTTTGGAATTTCCCAACCCGGGATATAGGCATGAAAGCGATCAAAGAATGCTGAATCGATCATTGCTTCAGGGAACGGCGCCAAGAGATGACTGGTTTTAACCAGAGATTCGACGCTTTGGTTAATATTACCCACAAAAACCATTGAAGCAGATGCTTCCATCTGTTCCCGGCCACGGGCAAAAGATCCCGATGCCATGTAGTCTTTCATGATCTGCACGCCATCTTTGTCCTTAAAGGAAATACCGGCGACTTCATCAAAAGCCACTACATCCCATAACCCCACCAGACCAATACGGCGGCTACTCATGTTATAGAACAGATTGGCGACAGTCGTTTGCCCACCCGAGACTAAAATACTGTTCGGTGAACACTCTTTGTAAATATGGCTTTTACCGGTACCGCGTGGCCCCAGCTCACAGACGTTATAGTTGTTTTCGACAAAAGGAACCATACGCGCTAATAGGTGCCATTGCACGTCCTCTTTTAACGAAGCCGGTTCCATGCCGATCGAACGGATTAAACTCTCGCGCCACTGATCAGTGCTTAATGCTGCTCTGCCACTGAAAAGTTCATCCATATTCATATTCGGCATTTGAATCGGCTTGAGTAAACTCACCCCAAATGGAGAATTGGTTTGTCCTTCTTCAAAATAATAACTGAGCGTAGCAATGACCCAGATACCACCAACAAGTAATTTTTCATACTCTTTAACGATGCCTGCCGAGATTTCGGCATCTTTGATACCCAGATTACTAAAGGAGGCTTCGTATTTGTCCTTACGCTCATTCAGCTTTACGGTCACCCGATCAATGACCTTATAACTGCCACGTTCACGGACCAGGGATTTCACCTTCTCAGCTTCATCAGGACGGACGTAGTTCTCAGCCAGTACGGTCTTTACGTTACGTAGTCCCTGTTCAATGATCTCTGGATCATCCGAGGCACAGTACATCCCCAGCAGGTATTCGAGTACATAGACAGGGACATTGGCCCCTTCTTTGATCAGTTTAGTCAGATCCTTACGTACCACCCGCCCGGCAAAGTGTTCATTCAGCAGCTGATCCAGTTCTTTATCGTTAGCAGATTCCATGTAGGCTACGCTCTATCGTTAATTCGTTATCAGAAGAAGTCATCGGTAAATGCCAGATCAATGGTGACCTTATAGCGCTGCATTTCGATATTCAGGTCTTTGTCTTTCAGTACCAGGAAGTAATCCTTCTTACGGTCAAAATCAGTACCGGACAATGACAGTCTGACCTGTTTGACCCGATCGGCAACAGAGTCGGTAGTGCTATCAAAAGTCAAAGTTTCTTCACTGGAAACTTTAAGATCCCCATCATAAATGGCAATGGATAAAGTCACTGGCATGACCAGCTCACTGACAGCTTCAGTTTGCATCAAATCAAACTTCTGGATGTTATTGACCATTTTCAGCGTGGATTTGGTAGAAATAACCTCAACTTTACGCTTGGTTCGTTGTCCGGCCTTTTCACCACGCAGCTGTTTTACCGTCAGTACCGGCACCACGATTTCCTGAGGCATGATACCGCCATGCACGAAACGTGAGCCTCCTACAAAATGGAAACGGTTCGCCCCTTTTGGAATCCAGAAATCAGTCGCAGATAGTGTGCCTGCCGTAGCTTGGGTTGAGCCTTTCCATGCTTCCTTGCTCTCTGGTAAACCATGCCCAATCACATAGCGTTTTTTGCTTTTCAATGTATTGGCAGGTTTTTCAGTCAAGCTTGAACGATCCGCAGATTCTAGTTTACTTTGCTGGAACAAGAAGCCATGGTCGGCTGTGATCAACAGGGTAGAAATATTGAAATGCATCAAGATCTTGCGGCTAAGTTCGGTCAGTTCTTCAATGGCATATTCCACCGCCATAAAGGTTTCTGATTCTGTCGAGGCACTGTCTCCCCGAGCATCAATCACGTTGTGATAAACGTAAATCAAATCATGGTCTTTAAGTGCTTCACGGCCTTCATCACGCGACCAACCTTTTACCGTTTCAGCGGTAACCGCCAATCCATTATAGGCAGCCAGAATTTTGGATCGTGCTGCAATCCCTTTGCTGGACTGTCCATCTACTAAAACATCATCCCCTGCGGCCTCTTTGTACTCCAAAGTCTGATGCGGCAACAACGAGGCCATGCCAAGTGTGGTGTAACTTGGGACAACGCCCAGCTGTGAAGACAAGGTCGCTTCAGAATAACGCTTTTCATTGATACGATCACGCAGCTCTACCGCAGCTTCATAGCGGAAAGCATCACTGATAATTACCACAATACGGCGTTTCGTTGCAGAATTGAGTAAGGGTCTGACGTGGGTATCGTAGAAGTTCTGCTGATTTGGGATATCTGCCACTTTCCAGACATTCAAGCGTTGCTCAGCTTCTACACGCTCTCCCCAGTTTCGTGCCAAGTGGTCAATAAACCAGTAGGAATAGCAATTTTCCACTTCTTCATCAAGTTTTTTCAGGATATCGACATGAGCGCGTTGAGAAGCAGCACTGTAGTGGCGATAGGCCATATCAAAGCGATACAACTCCTGTTCATAGGCTTTATACAAGGCTTCGCTGGAGTCGAAATAGAACCCGGAATCAAACTGCTGTCGCAGGCTGAACAGGTCAATGGCTGCCTGCAACGCTGTATAGATCGTGCGATATTTACGGCGTATTGCATCATCCTTATGTTTGGAAGCCCAATAGCCATCCAGACGGGTAGAAATAATCGTTCTGAAATGTTCCAGTTCAGCTTTGGTTGCTGCAGGGATATGACTGGCCAAATCAACAATGATCTTTTGTTCAATCACTTCAAAGGTCATGACATCGAGCAGCTGCTTCAGATCAAAGGCCCCGACCTTCTCCTGAATCCGCAGTGCATTGGCCACGGTCTGGGAAAGCGTATCAAAGGTTGGGTAGTATTTGGAGCTATCTCTCCAGCGTGACAAGAAGGCTCTAGCCGTCGCACGTGAACTGACAGATGACATCACCAGTTCTTGAGCCCATAGCGGTATATCGCCCAGGCTTTCACAGAAACCTGTGCTCATCAAACGGATAAAGAACGTACCGAGCTTGAATGGTACTTCCCCATTCAACTCTTCAACCGATGCTGGATAACCAATTTCCGCCTGTAATGCTGTGACTAAAGCTGGCACTAGTTGGAACTTTTCCAGTTCAGCAAAGGAGTCTGGATTTACTTCCAGACTCAGATTCTGCTGGACCATTTCATCTGCCAGTGCCAGGACAATATGCATCAGCTCGGCACTGTCGGCCTTGACCACAGCTGCAATCATGGCCATGTCCAGATCCTGGGCATCGGCCTCAGGCTGGATATAGCGTCTTAACGCGCTCAGACGGGCTTTAGCTTTAAGGAATTCTTCACGTTTGGCCAGATGTTCTCTTAAACTTTGTTGCTGTAGCCCAAGCTCATTGAAGATAATCGAGAAACGATCGGCATAGAAGCTGCGAGAATAGAGCTTGATGTCCAGTAACCAGTCTTTTTCAATTTCAGGCTCAGGGCTTGGGAAATACAGCAAGTATTTGCCCTGCTGATCTTGCAGTTCCAGTTTGAGCTTGATCGCCAGACTCGACTCTTCTGCCATATTCAAAATTTGGACATCATTTAGCTCTAGGGCTTTGATTTCTTCAGTAAATGACTGTTCTGCATCGTACCAAAAGACAATTCGATGCTGTTCAGTATAAAAGGCTTGTTCCAGGCCTTGCTGAAGTTGACTTAAGTTCATGCAACCACCTCTGCATGATCTAGTGTGGAAGAAAAGCTATTCATCACTTTTCCCCCGTCACAGCTTTCACTTCAGCCAACAAGTCCCCAAACTTGCCATAGTTCACTTTCACCCCATCATCCAGATCTAAGCTAATACGCTGATCGGCATAATGACGCAGTTTTTCCTCAAAACTACTGAGTTCAGCCTGTTGCTTATGCAAATCTTGCAGCTCTTTCTCTTTTCGTTTGATTTCAGCAGCAGAATCACTGTTTTCGATTTCACTTTCCAAAGAATTGGCCATAGCGGACATTTTGGAAATGAGTGGCATAACGTATTCAGTACGCATACGTGCCAAAGTACTTTCGTTATAGCGGTGCAAGTACACCAATGCCTGGAAAGCGCCTTGCTTACCACTGCTGAATAACCAGTAAATCGGGCGCTTTTTATAGGTTTGCATATGGTCTTTATAGAACTTACTCGCTAGGTAACGGCGAATCGTATCTTCAGCGGTTTCATTGGCTTTTTTATCTAAGCTTTCTGCTAGCCACAACATATTGGCATCCAGTGTGTCTCTCCCCCAAACCGCAGTTAAGAACTCTTGGATACGATGTGTAGCATCGTCTTCGAACCAATGCATTTCGGTCAATGGAATAATGCCATCCGCATCAGCTGGGAATGTTTGATAACGGCTGGCATCAAAGTTTTGATTATCTGCATGGGCATAGATCAGGCCAGATTCATCTAGACTATAACGCCCCATCATGCAGCCAAGTGCATAGGATATTAAACGCTGGCTGTCTTTTTCACGGTCAGCACGAGTTAAAGTAATTTGTTCATCAGGAACATCAGGTGTCAATTCGTCCTGTAAGCCATAAGCATCAATAAACAGCTTATTGTTTTCTTCTTCTAGACGTTTCATTTCTGCCACAGCGTCAGCATTTTGCTGTTGCCAGCTGTTAAATGCTTGTTCTAGGTTTGGCTGCCCCATACGAATAACTGGGTTTTGAGTAAAGTCCCATGAGGTTTCGTAGGAGTCCCAATCATTTTTAGCTATCTTTTGACAGCGAGTAACTAATTCATTTACTAATTTATGTATTTCATCTTTTGAACTACATATTGGTAAATTCCTAATATCTCTTAACTGAAAATTCATAGTTTGATTAAATATTCCTACCAATAAGGTAGTAATGGGTGTATTCAATAAACCTAGAAAAAAATTTAAGTCTTGATTATCTTTAAAAAAGATTGAACTTCCGCCAACATCAAATACTGCATTTTCAGGCAAAAATCTAAAACTCGGTGTCACTGAAGATATAAAACTCCATGTAATACCTTGTTTGTACCATAAATATTCTGGAATGATACGAGGAACTTTCGATGTCCTATAATGGTGTATAGCTTCAGGGCTCCAATTAACAACATTTTCTATATTCCCATACCATTTTCTAAAACTTCCTCCTTTGGCATAGAAGAGCCATTTCTTATTAATCCCAACTTTACTTTCTTGTAGCTCCCATGAAAATCTTAAAAATTTATTATTATCGCCCGTCAAACATTGGCTACTTTCTTGAATTGAATATTCGGAAACAGAAGTATTATTAAATAAATTTCTAACAATTGAATTTATCCAATAAGCAAGAGGACTTCCTGGAATTTTATTAAAATCATCTTGTATCGTGGTATCGAATCTATTTAAACCTTGTTTCAATACTGCTTCTTTTTGGTCTTGCTCAATGTCTACTAATCTAAAAAATACAGGTTTGAACTCATTTAAATATTTACCCTGCATCACAAAAGCTGTTGTTTGCACCACTTCACCCGAAATTTCTGGAAAAGCTCTTGTGCCAAAATGTGCCATCGTCTGAATTGTTCGCTCTCGTAATATTTTTTCACGGAATGCCTCATATGAAGATAAGAACATCCAACTTTGCATGGTCACCATGCTGTTAAATCCACTGTCTTTGCACCATTCAAACCCACGTTCAATAAACATGGCAAATAGGTCTGACTTGCTGTCTGGGAATTTCTTTTTGGCAAAGTCTTTCAGCACTGTATTCATGCCTTTACCGCCCATATACGGCGGATTCGCAATCACGGCATCATACTGCTTACCGAGTAATTTAGCCTGTTGTACTAGAGGGAATAATTCTTGAGCTGACTGCTGTGCAAAAATATCACCAGACTCTAATGCTGTATTCAGCTTGGTTTCTAAATCAGGCAATTTTTTAGCAAATGATGCAGGAATTTGGATTAAAGAACCAAAGGTTGAAGCATGTTCAAATAGGTCCAGTAATTCTTTTAAATCTGCCTGAGCAATATTGGCACTTGCTAAATCTTGGCTAAATACTTCCAAACGCTCAGGTTGACTATCCTGTAACGCAATAATATTCAGCTTCGGTGGATTGCTAAATAAACGGCGGTCATCCTCACGCGCTTTCATCAATAGCGCAAAACTGGCCAACTGTGCCGCACGGGTATCAATATCAATCCCGTACAGGTTATTTTCCAGAATCAAACGTGGAATATCACGGCTACGGTAGCCACGCTCTAAGTAAATTGCTTTTAAGCAATCATAGGCTTCCACCAAAATATGCCCCGAACCACAGGCAGGATCCAGCACAGTTAAGCTTTCAGGGTTTAAGGTATCGCCATCTTCACTAATGCGTACATCTATCAGCTGTTTCAGTTGTGCATTAACTTCATCACTTTGTTCCGCTGGTTGAATATAGTATTCCCACTCACTGGCCAGCGTACTTTCTGGATGCGCCATCAGCCATAAACGACCGACACTGTTCTGTACCAGGTATTTTACAATCCAGTTTGGGGTGAATAGCTGTGTCGCTGCAGGAATGTCTTCACTCTTGACGACTTTACCAATCACCTGATCTTTCTTTTCAGAAATATAGAACTGATACAGCCAGCCAATAATTTGCACATCCGACCAGTCTTCTTCTGGAATGCTGCTGACCAGATCACGAATCAAAGAATCAGTTTTGGTCAAATTGTCAGGTAATAACAGTTCAGATTCATCAGAGACCTGTTCAAACAGGAGTGGCATCACCTGATTCAACGCATGACACTGCGCCAGTAACAATTCACGATACAGCTCTTCGTCTTTATTGCCATCAAGTTTGAGCTCAGCCACACGGCTGGCTTCTAAACCCGGTAGGTCAATATCCAGACATTCTTCCAAAATCTGTGGCAAGCCTGCACTGCCATCGGAACTACTCAGTACACGGCGACCATGATCCAGCAAGCCTTTGCACTCCATGTAGCGAATGGCACACAGACGGTTAAACCAGCTATAGGCAATATAATCAATCGTCTGCTCAAAACTGCTGGCCTGAATGCGCTTGATCAGCTTTTCACGTGGTTTCAGCACCGACAGCGGAAAAACCTGATCGCCAATCAGCAGCAAGTCGCCTTTCTGTTCTGCCGGTAAAATGCTGTCTGCGGTGATGCCATATTTGGCCGCCTGCTTGCGCATCGCTGCGATAAAATCATTACGTGCTTGCGGTGCGTATTTTTTAATATTGCTGGTGTTCATAGTTCAACCTTAAATGAATTACTGATGCCGATATCCCTAACCCGAGTTAGCGGATACGCACACGCTTTTTATCACTCACGATTTTTTTCAGTTCAGCTTTGAGTGCATCTACAAACTGATCCACTGACTCTTCCGTTTCCAGATAGACACTGCTGGAGGTTTTGCTGTAAATGCTGGCGACATCGACTTCGACAACAGGTTTCGGTGGCACTACGGCGATTGCGGGCTTTATCGGACTCGCAGCAGGTGTTGATGTAACTGGGCTGGTGGTGGTTGCTGAGCTCGCCACACTCTCGGCTTTGCTCTGAGCCAGTTGTGCCGCTTTGGCCTGACGTTGAATTTCAGCCTGAACTTCTCGTTCCAGCTCATACAAGGCTTCATCAAAACGCTCGACGCTGGTTTGGGTTTGCAGCATATAGATGGTGGACAGGCTAGTTTCCACTTCAATATCTGTTTTCAGCAGTTGTAGTGGGCGTAATAGCTTGTTACTCAGCTCAGCGGTGGCGATGCCACTGTTTTTAATCTCGGCTTCCAGCTGCTTGATTTTGTCATCAATGTGTTCTATCGCCTGATTGCGCTTCTCACTCAACAGTCGCTCATTGACGCTTTCCACAGTGCGAACCAAATCAGCCACTTTATTTAACAGGCCATAGGGCGATTCAAGGGTGAAAATACGATGTAATTCGGAGAGGGCTTTTTTTGCCACATCATCACTGCCCAGCGCCTGTTTGTTTTTCTCAAAATGACGTAAGGCCTGTTGCAGTTGTTGCCAGCTTGGCATCTGGTTGCTAAAGAATTCATGAATGTCACGATAATCTTCTTCCAGATCAAGATAGTCGTCCTTGTTCTCGACCACGGCCTTAAAGAAATCAAAGCTGTCACTATTGGCCAGCAAACGCTCCAAAGTCAGAATCGACTTTTCAATCACTTTCTTGCCCGGGAACTGCCCAACATCAGTTTTACTCTTATAGGACTTAAAGTTGGCTAACCAAGTCTTAAAATGCTGCAAATAGAATTCAAATAGCTCTTTTTCGGTCGAGGGTCCCATTACCGAGAATAGATCCTGAGTAAGCTGACGCGCCTGTTTTAATACCTGATCGTCAGTCTGGCGTTTTTTCATGATTGTAACATCACGACGACGGCGGCTGTTCTGTAAAGGCTCAAAGGCATCCTTTAACTGCAATGTTGCACCTAGCTGTAGTGAAATCCGACCCATTGCAGCCAGCTGACCTACCAGCAGTAAAATCTCGGCATCTGGCCAGCCATAAGGACGTTTGGCAAAACGATCCACCACATCCGATACCAGAATACGTTCGGTACCGGTTGCACGCAGCGAGATGTATTGTTCGACATCCTGCATGGCTTTTGGATTACTCTGCCCACCATTCAGTGACAGGCCTAACTGCGCCATATCATCCACAGTCAAAACAGCGTTCAGTTCACGCCAGGCATCCTGCTGATAGACTTGCAGATAGCTCAGTTTGGTATAAGTGTTTTCTAGCAAATAACGACAAGCCTCATCCAGCTTGGTGGTTGGACTTGAAGATGAAAGTTGTAAATGTTGACCCAAGGCATAACTTTCCGCGTCCAGCAACATTTCTTCGACCCGGGCACGCAGGCGTTTTTTACGCTCCTGGTTCTCTCGGCCACGGTCTGCCAGAATACGGGTGATATCGGATTGGGTACCATCATCATTTAAGCGGATGAATTTATTGGTTTTCAGCCAGGTGCGCAGTTCATTAAAGAACTGTTTATCGTCTGCCAGTTTAAATAGCACCTGCCCTTCGGCCTCGGCGCTTTTACCAATACAGAAAGCTTCGGTATAGAGGTTATATTCAGTATCCAGTGGAGAAATGATCTCAACTTTTAAATCGCTCTCATACTTGCCATCCAGGCTATGACTATCCAGGAAACGTCCAATCTGATAGTCCATCTTATTGGCCTGATGGCGGTATTTGTTCTGATCCCGCAGTAAATCTTTAAAAACAAACTCGGCTAATGCTTTATTTTCTTCTGAAGCTGCTAAGTCAGTGGCTTTAATTTTGCGGGTAATATCGCGTTCTTCATTGGTCAGGAACAGGAACTCATCACCATTCCTCGTAATCAGGCTCTCTTTTTCCAGACGCATTAGGCTTTCTTCAATCCGCTTGCGTAATGCCAGCTTATCTTCATCAATTTTCTCAATCGACAAAGTCACCAGGTTATCCAAGGTACCTTTGATGATATCGACATAGCGGATCATGAACAGGGTACGCAGCATCTGTACGTCAAAACCATCCAGGGTCTTATTCTGCCCTGCCTGGTCGATGGTACGCTTCACTGCTGTATCCAGAAATCCTTCCACTGAAGTATAGAAACGGTGGAAAGGAACCAGAGCACCGACTTCATCTGTAGCAATCGCATTGGCGGCCATCTGGAACGCATCCAACATGGACCGTTCACCATAGGCCAGGTGTGCACCGGTCGCACCGACCTTACGGATTTCTTCAAATACTTTTTGCACCAGCTGGAAATGGTACGGCGCAAAAGGATAGTTATGGATAAAGCTGTCTGGACCCTCATAGTTCTTGAGGGTTGGGCCTGAACGGTCAAAGGTAATCTGGTTTTTGAGAATATCACCCTTTTGCTCAAACACCGATCTGAGCAATGCTTCAGCTTCTGGGGTTTTACGTAATAAACGTTTCTGGATGACTTCATCGGTATTTGAACTGGACAGCGATAAACGGGTTTTAAAACGTCCAGCAATCTTGGAGAAATCATTGGCTTTGGAAGAAGACATCTCACCTAAAACAGCATCGATGTCTGCCTGTGAGGTGACGATAATCCAGGCCCGGCCTTTACAGATCGTACCCAGGTTTTCAGTAATGGTTTGCAGGGTCAGCATCAAACGGGTATCGCTGCCAATAAACTGCCCCACTTCATCCACCAGAAACAACATCCGTTGCTGTGGTCCTTTGCTGTCTAGGTATTCTTTCACCCACTGACAGAAGTTTTCAACCGAAACACTAAAGGTCTGCTCAGAATCCTCAAACCATTTATGCGCTGCTTCTGCTGATAGGTTGAGTGCCTGAGAAATCGCAGTTTCGACATCATCCTGATAGAACTGATATCCGTCACGTTCTTCTAGCCAAGACATGCCGCTGGATTCTTCAAAAGCCTGTTTAAAGCGTTCATAGACGCCTTTCTGGCTCAGATGACGTTCCATATGGGCAATATGTGGATGGTCAGCACTAAAACCCTGATACTCATTAAACACCCGTAAAAACACATTCAGGATAGGATTGCCATCATCATTGGAGCTGGCTTTACTGTCGATGTTAAACAGGATGACATCGGCATGATGGCTGACGGCCTTGCCAATATCGGCACGGATAAATGCATCGCGGATTTTAGTTTCATCAAAGAATTCTGCAGCACTGCGTTCGTTACCTTGCGCATCACGTGCCACTTTATTGGCCAGAATATACGACAAGGTTTTCAGGAAATGTGATTTACCTGAACCAAAGAAGCCTGAAATCCATACGCCGACCCGGTTGGCAATCGAAGGATCGCTCAGGTCTGTACCATAAGACTGGAAAAAGTCACGAAAATGCTTTTCCAGTTCATTGGTGACCACATACTCATCGAGTTCCTGATAAACCGTGGTATTGTCATTCTGGTCTGCCTTGACCACCCCGTTTATCGCACGATCTAATGGCTTGTAAAAAAGTTCTTTAATGTTCATCTCAATCCATTCCCCCGAATTCTTATTTCTATTTGCCGTGTTTAAGGCACTAATCTGAATGCTCTGTAGTAATTGTTACTTGGAATTTTTCCAAATAAACTCATCGCTTGACCGTCGTAATAGCCTGGGTAAAACAGCACCACTGGCTTATGCCCCAGTAACGAATGCAAACTATTCAATAAGTGATGGGCACGTAACAGTGGCCAAACCGACCCTACCCCAGTCATCAACACAATATCTTGCGCATTGGTAGCATATTTACTCACCAGATAAGGCGCGAACTTATCCATATGCAGTGGGCCCTTTAAGGCTTTGAGCAGCGCTTCATCGCCTTTTGCTTTTTGCATTTGAATGGCTTTATCGATGAAGTTACGCTCAGCCAGATAATCCACCACGGCTTGCAGCAGGTTGATATTCACCACCTTCAGCTGACTGTGTTTTTTCTCCAGCATCCCGTCTAGAAAATGCAGATATTCGCGCACTTTCAACTCATCTTCAGGTGCATAATCAAAAATCCAGAAGCCAATTTCATTGCCCAATCCTTGACCGGTGAGAAACTCGGTGGAAAGTATTCGCTCTGGAATCTGATTTAGACGCTCATGTATTTTTTGACTCATTGCTGCCCCTCTACAACTACCGCGTCCATAGCGACACTTCCATAGATCTTTTAATGCGTTGTTTATAATGTTCTTCCAACAGGCTACGCAGCTCTGCTCTGACGATCACACGCTGCAACTCCAGCTTACGGGTACTTTTTAAGTAACCGGCTTCTGCCAGCATGCGAAACACCACCTGCCCCATTTTTTTCTTGCTGGACTCTTTCCAATCACAGATATCAAGATCGCGTTGTGAACGCTCATCCAGAAAGTCTGACCAGATATAACTGTCCAGGTATTGAGCCTGGGAGATATAGGCCTCTCTCATCACTGTTTCCATAAACTCAAGCAGCAATAGGTTGCGTTCCAATGCGCCACAAAAAGCCACCTGGGTCGCCAGCTCATCATCCCCATCACGTAGTGCTTTCCAGAAATCAGGCTCTAAGCGCTCAAGACGCTTACGAATGGCAGTGGCGTTACGTTGAGCTGAAGCAGGCGTTCTTTTTTGCAGAATATTGTCAATCTGAATGGCCTGATGCCATTGTTCTGGAGTCGCCTCTCGTAATAACAGATCCGCGATCAACCGGCTTTCACGCACCATCAGGGAGCCACCAATCAGGTCACTGTCATAATGAAATTGTTCTAACATAGCCAATCTCCTATGAGGCCTGATCAAACAGGTAAGACGACAGCTTTTCGATATCTGAGCGTTGTAGTACCAAGGGATATTTCAAGGCATCATCCGCCTCAGCCAGCGTGATCGCGGCCTGATATCGCTGCAAGGTATAGTGAGCCAGGGCTTTTTTCACCGGAATCTGTAATCTGCCATCAGGCATGCCGAAGTCTTTTTCAACTAGCGCTTTTTGAGCTTCATTCAATTTTGGATTAGGGATCAGCGTCAGTACAATTTCTTCATGCCATTGCTGATCCTGAGCAGGGTCTACTGACTCAATCGCCACCACAACAGGTGTGCGATCAATTCTGGAGAGTAAAAAGTCCTTAAACTGCTTGCTCTGATGGCAATAGGCACGGACATGCCAGCGAAAACCGGTATACACCAGGGTGTGTGGGGAAATGATGCGTTCATGCCACTGCGGATTCTGCATGGAGGCATAAATCATTTTTAAAGTGTTTTGGTTTCGGCAGGCACGCAAAACTTTCCGAATCACTTCAGGACGTACACTGCGATCAGGTAATTGAACTGCTGCAAGATTCGGTTCTGGCATCGCAATCAGGGCATGCGATTCACTGACCAAGCCCGAGAGCATATTGAGATATTCATTGATATGCGCTGTAGTCAGTACAGGCTGGAAGCTGGCTTTAGGCACATAACCCTTGACGGAGGGGTCATGAATCAAGGCATCGGGGTTATACAGCGTATTATAGCGCTTGATATCCGCAGAAGCCTGCTGTCGACTAAGTCCAAACCAGCTCATCAAACGATTGGTAACCAAACGACCTTCCCAGTATACAAGCAGCTCGATCGCTCGCATTCGTAGCAGGACTTCATGCTTATCTGTCGTCATATACCAATCAGTCAATAAATAGCAGCTTTAAGATTACCCTACAGCAAATATACAGTAAACATTTTTGACGGTATTTAAAGGTAGTATTGCAATCATCAGATAAAAAATATACTAGTATCCTGATGATAGCCGTCAAAGTACGATCTCTAGCAGATCATGGATCCTGGTGTAGAGCGTAAATTGAGCTAAATTTTAGAATGAGAGAAATATGGGTTTTAGATTTCGTAAAAGTATTAAATTATTCCCGGGTTTTAAAATTAATCTGACCCATAAAGGCATCAGCAGTGCCAGCATTGGCAAACCTGGTGCTTCTCTAAATATTGGAAAAAAAGGTACGCGAACCAGTGTCGGTATTCCAGGTACGGGACTATCTTACTCTAAACACCAGCCTTACTCTAAAAAGACCCGTGTTCCACAACCGACATCGCTAGAACACACGGAATATAATCCTCAGAATTTAGAACAACCAAAGACAAAGATCTGGCCTTGGATTATTTTTGGAATATTGTGTTTTATTGTGGGTGCCGTCATTTTTTAGCAAGAACAGCATTGTATTTTAATCAAAAAAAATGCCCAGATGGATGAATGGGCAAACTAAGGAATTAATATCCTTCAGAAACTCCAGCGCAATTCTCGCTACTTTCAGTAAGCGACTCTGGCTCAATCATGATAGTCTGACTCAATCGAATCGAGGTAAATTGATCCATCACAATTGGAGCAGAAATTATGCTTGAATACATTCTTGAATGATGCTGAAAAGTCTTTGAGTTTTAATTAATAAATAAGAGTATCCATGTCTACCCTCAACTTTACTTATTTTCAGATAGCAACCAATCGAGAGCACTCATTTTTACAATACCATTATAATTCGCTTCAGTCCCTATCGTGTCTAAGGTAAGCAAATACTTGGGATACGAATCAGAAATTTTCTGTAATGGACGTAACTCTCGGCTGAGTGTCTCCTCATTGAGCGTTTCTAATGCCACCTGATAATAAGTTAAATTCTGTAAAGTATCGACAGCAACAAAATCAATTTCATATTCATCAACCCGCCCTACATAGACCGTATAACCTCGTCTGACAAGCTCAAGATAAATCACATTTTCTAAGATATGACCTTGATCAGCATTAGCATCAGGCAACATAATCCGGCGCAATCCGACATCAACTAAATAGTATTTTTCAGAGGATTGTAATAACTCACGCCCGCGTACTTTAAATTGTGCGGCACTATAAAATAACAAACTGTCCTGTAAGCCCTGAATATAGCGTTTTACTGTTTCAAATGAAATCTTAACCCCACTTGAAACAAAGGTATTTTTAATTTTATTGATGGAAATGGGTGAGCCTGTCACGCTTGCTAAATATCTTGCGACACGCTCGAGAGAGTTAATATCGGCCGTATTCAAACGGGGAATAACATCTTTAAACATTACACTGGCATAGACCGCTTGCAAGTAATCATAAGTTTCCTGCTGGCTAGTCATGGCAAGCGTATAAGGGAAACTACTGCGCGTATACATGGCATACAAATCACGATTGGATAATTGTTGGATGATCGGATTATTTTCAATATGCCACTGTTTAAATTCTTGGAATGACAGAGGTAGAACGTGTTGCTCTATATAGCGTCCTGTAAGTAAAGTCGCAAGTTCTCCACTTAGAAAGAATGCATTTGAGCCTGTAATATATAAATCGATATAATCCCGAACATATAAAGAGTCGACTACTTTCTCAAAATTTGTAACATGTTGTATTTCATCTAAAAAAACATAGTTTTTTTTGCTTTTATCAACTTTAGACAGTACATAATCATGTAGTTTACGGTAATCTGTGAGTTCTTCAAATTCCATAAATTCGAAATTGATAGCAATGATGTTTTCGGCTTGTACACCCTGTGCTTTTAGGTCTTGTTGAAACATCGCTAACAAGGTGGATTTTCCAGAGCGACGTACACCCGAAAGCACTTTAATGACATCACGGTCTTGCCATGTATTCAGAAATTTTAAGTAGCCATCACGTCGAATATTAGTGCTTCGCATTGTTTACACTTGAAATCTAAAGTTTTAATTAATTCTATCAAAGTTTAGAACCTAGATGTAAAAATATTCAATTTTAAAAAAAGTTTAAAGTTTAAGTGAAACATTCAAAGCTACTGTTGAAGCATGCAAACAGTAGATCTGATAAAAATCCAAATTCTGTCTTTTTAATTATTTTCCATGTCATGTTATGTCATTGATGCTGCGACTTAACTGCTATATAAATTAAGTGAAAAGTAAAAGGAATTAATATGTTAACTAGAGTGGAACTCATTTTTGTTGTGCTGATGGTCTCAGCCTTAATCCTAATTGCTTATGAAATGCTAAAAGGTTTATTTTAGAGCATCTATACAATTTTTGATCAAAAAAAAGCCCACAGAGGGAATCTATGGGCGAAACTAAGGACCTTGACGGTCATTCAGAAACTACAGCTAGTTTCTGGTTGTGATTCTGGACTGAATTAAAAATAACCACATTGGCTGAATGTATCAAAAGTTAAATCATGTGATTAATGATTGATACATCTGCAAAAATGAGCTCATCGCTCTGTTGATTAATACAGTAATTCACCAAACAAATCCG
Source organism: Acinetobacter sp. Tol 5 (assembly GCF_019702905.1). Classification (NCBI taxonomy): domain Bacteria; kingdom Pseudomonadati; phylum Pseudomonadota; class Gammaproteobacteria; order Moraxellales; family Moraxellaceae; genus Acinetobacter; species Acinetobacter sp. Tol 5. The sequence continues at coordinate 92,055 of NZ_AP024709.1, forward strand.
CTCTAATCTCTTCCAGACTCAGATCTGATTTCATTCTATTACAGATGGGATGAACCAGCAGACCATTCTCTAGAACGCCTTGCCCACCTACGGCTTTGGCAATCCGATGATCCGATTCAGTAGAATCAAGATAGATCAATCCATCACAAATGAGGCAAAAGTTATGATTACCCACCAGAAAATTGTGCTTAAGCAGACTCTTGGTTAATGCCGAAAAGGCCTTGGGCTTTGACCGAGAAATTGGACTAATCGACTCCACATATCCCACCACATGCTTGACCACTGCATCATCATAACCACCCAAAAATCTTTCGACATAAAACTCGTTAAAGTTTATGTACTTGAAGGCCTTAGACATGGACAGAATAAAGGTATTCAGGCATTCCTCATCATCAAAATCAACTTCCATTTCCAAGCTTAAGCAAATAAAGGCTTTATAGACAATTTGTAGCCGATCATAGCCCTTGATACCACTGCCGAACTTGCCGACCGTTTCAGTGGTCGCCACGGGGAAATTAGCAATCAAGAACTCAATACTACGGCGTACCCGGGTGAAGTCTTTGAAACTAATCGTTCGATGATGAATCTGCATGAGGCTTTCATGAATTTCATACACAATTGAAAACCATGCAAGAAAAGAAGTAATCTGAAAACGCTGGTCCTTATAAAAATATAAGTATGGATGAAAGCCCAAACTCGGAACCCCAGTATTTTTTACAGGCGTCGCTATTCTGCAAAGAATGGTCAACAGATGCGACATCAGGTTTTCAACGCGTTCCCCCTGATTCAGACTCATAATATTATGAATCTGATCACCAGCAATGATATTCATCAACTCATTGACCAAGCCAATTTTTTTGCCATGACTCATTTCATTGTCTAATAAAATGGTCGAAAAAAGGAGCTGATGGATCCTCTCCCCTAACTCAATCAGCTCATTTAAACGTGTATATTGGAGCTCTTCCAAGTTAGATTTATTGTCATTGATATAACAACAGGCATAGATCGCATAATAGGCGTCACTCCCGCGACTTCTGAGATGATATTCCTCATATTTATCTAAACGTTTAGTATCTGAGTTAATAGATTGAAATACCCGTCGCGCATCTTCCGGAGTCCCCAGTACCTGCCTGAAACTGATTTTAATATCTTCTAACTTCGACTTTTTTTCTGCAAATTCAGCATCAGTGCAAATTCTTTGAAAATCAGCGAGATCTCCTAAATAATTGCGGAGGTAACGAATATCTTGTTTTTGTGGATCATTGAAATTAGGTGCTTGAGTGACTTGCTCATCCGCAAAATATCTATTAATCCACGCATAGATACAGGAAAGACGATGTGCTCCATCAATAATGTAAATATTGCTGTGTATATCTTTCCAATACAAAATGCATAAATTGATGTTTTGATCTTCTGTGCAATCCTCAATAAAGTTTGCAATTTCTTGCACGCTCCAACATTCCGTAGAACGCTGGTTATCCGCTTTAAATAAACATTTGATGATTGGATGCTTTTCAAAATCAGTCAGTGCCACTTCAAAATTGTCACGCTGCATTGAAGGTGACATTTCTTCTGGCAACATGACTTTACGCTGAATAATATTGGTCAATAGTCGTGTAGAACCCATTTCTTATTTTCTCCAGGCAACACTTTCCTACTTTCGCTCAAGTACGAAATTTGAAAATGTATATAGTTCGATTTGGTTAAAGCTGTGAATTAAATGACCGTCAATATCCAGTCAGCGCTAACAAAAGAGACCTAAGATAAGAGAAATGGGGGGATTAGATAATAAAATCTTCATGTTTAGTACCTGTAGTTTAGAGTTGACTATCTACAACCATCTTTTCCACGAGATGGAGGTAGACCAAACAGGGGTGGAAATACCGCACTACAGAAGACGGCCAGTCATAGACTGCCCTGCCTGGCCTACCATAATGGCAAACTAAGCATAATAAGCACAAAAAAACCGCTAAAGCGGTTTTAATGCTTCTGTAGTAATTTTCAGGTTTCCACGCCCGATTACAGATTTTGCTGTAACGTAATTATCATATGGGTATCTTTTTCTTTGGTCAAACCAAATTAGACTTTTTTTCATTTTCTGGTGGTGTTTCAAGTTTAATGCTGGCTTATTTTTTAAAAATTTTAACCGAAAAAATCCCTGTATTTTCAATACCCCCAAGGATGCCTATTTATCTCAAAATCTATGCAGCATACTTTTTGAAGCACTACCTACATTTATTTTTTAATTCTATGAAAGGGCCTCAATGAATTAAAATCATGAGAATAATTAAAACAAAAAATCAAATTCGCGGAAACCCAGGCCTTTGCTTGGCAAATCAGATTTTGACAAAGCAAAGGCCTGAGCCCCTTAAATTGAACGATATCTGCTTAGGCTATTCCCATAAGGAAGGGTGTTGTACAGCTTCCAGTAGCAAATCAAATGCAAGGGATAATGTAATGTTTTTATTGCTTTGTTGATCGATAAAATAGACGTGAATCTCACGACTTTTTTGCGTGAGATCCACCGGATAGTTATCGTACTGTAATTGGACATCTTCAGGTAACAACAGCTGCATCCCCTCGATAAAATCCTGCATTTCCCAATCCATTTTTGGCTTTTGCTGGGCATCAAAACGACATTGGAAACAAAACTGGTTTCTTCTGAGTTTGCCATGCTGAATCAATACAGCTAAAGCCGACAGAACTTTCTCCTTTAAAAGATCTTTTAATGCGATAAATAGCTGTAGGCTCTTTGGCTTCAGCTTGGTTTTGATCTGCTTGTCATATAGGTCGCTTAAGTACTTTTTCTCGATCGATGCAGCATTGTCCAAATTCCATCCAAGTTTACTGAATGAAGGTACTTGCCATTTTACAGCAAGCCAAAGCGCACGCTTAATCCAAATATCTAGGTTATCCACTATATGAGGTGCTTGGATCTCTGCATCTTGATATGTGTTGAGATACGTGTAGATGACCTTGTAGGATAATGGCTTCAGCTCGAATTGCATCTTGGGCATCAGATAAGGTTGTACTTTCTGATCAATACCCAACACCGGTTGCTCACGTTCAAAGCACTTTCGGTGTTGGATGTCGCGATTCAGATCCACCGCTTCAGTTTCTTCACGATCATAATGCCTATTCAGAACAGCAGGATGAACTACACAGGGCGTATTGTAAATTCGATCAATCGCCAGCAGATCCAGGGTATGCAGGTAGTGTGAGGCCGTTTGTTCAATCGAGCTATGCCCCATCCAATCGGCCAGCAAACGCCATTTATGCTGAATCACCGCTTCATGCCTGATAGCCTGTTCACCGAACAGATGCTTGCGCATAGACTTAGCCTGCTGCCAGCTGTAGTCGGTATAGGTCATCACCATTTCTTTCGATCCCAACCAGGCGATTGCCAAATGAGTGGCGGCACTATGGCGGAAACTGTGGAAGGTATAGCCGTGATCTGGCTTGATGACTTCATCGAACAGCAGCCGGGTCATTTTTGAGATATACAGCTCGCTCAGGATTTCTCCACCGATCTCAAAAACCAACTGCTCGTTCGCCTTCTTATTATTCGGCTGCTGAAAACAATGCAGAAGATAGCTTTTCACCGCTTGCAGTTCATCATCCAGTAATACCGCGTTCAAATCGAGTTGACGTTGCGCATTTTGGCTTTTCAGTCGTCGATAGACATTATTTTTCAAGGTGATGCGTATGGCGACCGTTTGATTGCCTGGATCGTCTTTCCACAGCAGTTGAGGACAAATGATTTCACCCAGCGTCAGCCCCCGGATTTCATTGAGTCTACATCCCAAACGATAAGCCAGGATGTACATTAGCAGCAACAGCTGCAAATGGACTTTTTCTTTTTGAGTTGAACAGGCCTCAATTTTCTGAATGACTGTTTTTTTTAATTGAATAAACAGCTGTGGGCTGATGAGCTTGGCTTGACAGAACTGGATACGTTGAAAATCACTGTGGTCAAAGCTGCTGACCGCTGGCACATTCTCCGGATATTCTTTCTGGCAAAAAGCATGGAAATCTTTCAGTCGTCCAAAGGCATATTGTGCCCGACCCTGAGTGCGAGTGTCTGTGTATTCACGCTGTGTTTCAGCACGTTCATCGATGCCGTTCAGGATGGAGGCATACAATTGCTCATAGTGCTCTACATTCATCTGTTCAAGGTCATTGTCATACATATAGATATGAAAGAAATAGTCTTTCGCAAAACTGCTCAGATAACGCTTGATACTACTCAATTTTAATTTCTTGCCGTTTTCTTTTTCTTCTTTTCTCAAATAAAAGATCCAGCTCAATAGTCTTAACTGTGCTTCTATCAAATTGCATTCTTTATAATTGTCGCCCGCTAAGGCTGCCTTCTTTACACTCAACCGGGTTTGAATATTGCGCCATTGCTTAAACTGCTGCTGATGGCGTTGTCTTTGGCTTTGCTTATTTTTCCCTGCCGGGGCTCGCTCTTGTTCAAAAAAATCCAACTCAAATGGAAGCTCGTTCAGTTGCTGATGTGCCGTGATAACCACCGGTTTGGCTGTTTCAGTCTCTAACGGGAGGATCCCATATTCTACTTTGACAAGATCATTCGTGGATTTCAAGGTATTGAACCAGGCTACACCTTGGTCTTCTGCCGTTAAAGACACGGTTTTTAGATGATTCTGCAATACTTCACTTAAACACATATCCAGACTCAAGTCTGGATGGATTTCTAGCGCCAAGTTGACATGCTGAAAGGGCTTGAGTGCAGTGATCTCAATGAGATCCTGATCCTCGGATTGCAAGATTTTTTTTAATGCCGCAATCTGTTCCGAGACCTTGAGCTGTTTTTTAAGATTCTCGAACACACTCAGAATCGCTTCCAGCACCTTACGCGGATGTTGTGGTTGCAGGTCCTCTGCTTGCTGTTTCAGGATGTGTAAAAAAAGTTGTGCATAAGGATTGAACCAGACATGCCGCCACTGATAAATCTTCTTGTCTTTAATCTCATTGCCGTAATAGCGGTGTGGCATGCAGTAACTGAGAACCAGTGGATTGGTAATTTTTTTATAGTCACTTCGATACAGTGTTGAATACCCAGACAACGGATGGCACATTTTCTCCTTCTCTTTCTCCTCCTCCAGCAGACGATTGCCGATGGCGACCAGCTGAGTGAGATCACTACAGCCTGAACAATAAATCAGACTTAAATACAGATGACCCAAGCACTGTTGTGCTGTTGGCATCTGCAATGTCTCGCTACGCCAATACGCTTTCAGTCCTCTGGCAATATGAAAATGCTGCTGTCCCAACCGCAGTCTGGCTTCAGTGCTGAGAATCTGCCGCGGTGGAGGATCAGAAAACAGCGTCGTAGGACGCAGCTTAATCGGATAAGGCTGGTGTTCCTCATTCTGATACTGTTCTAAACAGGCTAAAAAACTGGCTTCACTGTGTTTGATATACGGTTTGCGCTTGGCACGAGTGGTGAAGTCTTTGTTCCTTAAGAAAGTCTCCAGTCCTTTGGCGAAATTCGCCCAGATTCGGGCAATCTGGTCATCGACATCCTGCTGGCTGTCCTTCTGTCCTGCAATAGCCTCCTTCATTTGTTGAAAAGTAAAGGCCACTTGCTGAGCAATCTGATGATAAATGGTTGATGGAATCTTAATCAAATAAGCATCTTCCGACGCGCTTTCATAAGCTTCTTTACGCTTAATCAAACAGTCTTCAGCCCATTGTAAATAAGGGGCTCTCAGCGCGACCGTGGCAATCTTTCTTTCCTTTAAAAATGCCTTGATTTCTTCCTGACAATCCACCCAAATTTTCTCAATTTCGCTATCGATTTCAAGCGTATTACCCTGATTTTTTTTAATGACATCCGACATCTTATTATTAAAATCCGCTTCGACTTGCTGCTTGATATTTTCATATATCAGGGACATGATTTTAATCGGATAAGCCTCTTGCGTTTCGCTCAGGTAGTCTTCCTTCAGTTGAAAAAAATAGGCTTCGCTCTGTTGTAGATAAGGGGCTCGGAGTGTTGCCGTGCTAAGCTTATGGTTCTTCAAAAATTTCTTCAGCGCTGACTGAAAATCTAGCCAGATTTTCTCAAGCCCTTTATCAATATCTGTCGTACTTCTTTTACGCCCTGCAATCGATTGGAGCATCTGCTGAAAAGTCAGTTCAACTTGCTCACCAATATACGTAGCAATCACATCATGCTTTGTCATGTGCTTTATCCTTTTTTGGCATCGGACTGGATAAATGCTCAACCTGCAATATCTTGATCATCTCATCGATGCCTTGACTGACATGGCATATATACTGATACAAGGAGGCTGAGGAATAACGATAAAACAGCTCCTGATCGCGTTGATCATGGCCGTACAAGGCCTGAATCACATTAAACGCCACTCCATGATCCATCAGCATATTCATTGCAAAATGGCGCAGCCAGTTATTGTAAATAGGCGCTGAGGCATAGCGCGACAACGCTTCATTCACCCAAGCTCGGCTAAGAGGCTTGATCCTGATTTTAGGACTGTCCCATGCTTGAGCCGTCACCGGCAGGCTTCCCGGATAGACAATCACCTTGCCAAACAGATCTTCAAGGGTGAAATTTTTCTTGAAGACAAATTTCAGTAAGTCAGCATAGTGAGTGACCACACTGTTTAAGAAATCGAGATAATGCTTAAACGCCTGAGTAAAAAACTTCGCTAACGGAATAAAACGCCCATCCTTACGTGATTGGCTATTCTTTTTATCATTCACATATAGCAGTCTTAAATCCAGATCATAAGCACTACACTCCCCCAACAAATGTTCTTGCGGACGTCGTGTTAAACATAACAGGCTGATATGCCACATCCACAAACTGTAGGCATTGATCCGCTCGATCAAGTGCTGATGCAACTGAATTTTCTCATGACAGACCTTATGCAGCTGCTGGAAGAAATCAGACACAAAATCCGGAGTCAGGGCCAATTGACTCCCCAGCCGGGTGGTATCCGCTTCACTCGAGCTTTCAAACTGCTGCTCGACGATCTTGATCTCGGCTTCCGTGTCCGGTCTGCACAGCGTATTCAGATAAATCCGGTACTTCTCATTCAGCTGCTTCTTTGCAACCCCTCCGTAAAAACTGCCGGGAAGATCATGAGAACTATCTTTACCCGACAGCACATGTGCAATATATTCATTAAACGTGTGGTGAAAAACATGGAAGTACAACTGTGCCTGTAACTTTTCGACAGTGATTGAACCAAGCTGTTGTCCTGCTATGCATTTTTTCAGATATTGATTGACCTCTTGCACCGTCACAGGCGAAGTACTACAACGTAAATGTAGATATTCAAACCAGCTGCTGGACAAATACAGCTCATGAGATACCATATGATTCAACTGATGTGGCATTAAACTTTCATTTTTTTGCTGAGTAATCGCCAGATACAGTCTCACCTGATATTCCGTCCGCTTGGCGCTCCCCGTTTTCAGCAGCACCCCCTTTTCAATCAGCTGTTCATAGTTCAGGAGTGCAACAGGTGACAAGCCACTGCTCAGGCTGAGTAAACAGGCGGCAGCCATGGCAGAACTGTCCGGATCTTGGCTATTTAATTCGCCATTTAACAGGTAAAAAAGATGCTGAATTACATCCTGACTCATATAATAAGAGTTGGTCACCAGCGGTTGTAAACGACGCTGTCGATGTCGCAACATATGCGTCGCATATTCATTTACAAATCTAAAAAAACGACCAGTTCCCGGATCTGTGGTTTCGATCTGCCAACCTTGTTCAATCGCATCGATCTCGCCCTCTTCATCTATCACGATCCATGGATCAAACGTGATATCAGCCGGAAAATAAGATAAAGTGATCTTCCCCTGCGACGGGTAGTCCTTTTCAACTTCCTCTTCTTGCGAGGGCCAATCCGGCACAGGTTTCAGCTTTTTAGGTCTTGGTTTTCTCGGTTTCCGTTTTTTAGCTTTTATTCTTTGCAGTATGCGTTTTCTTCGTATTTTCCTGTGTATTTTTCGATACACGATTTTTTTGTCGGCCAGACGTTTAAAAATGATGGTTAGTGCACGCAAGTAGTTGGAAAATTTTTTCTCTTTTAAAGAAAAATCCTGAATAAACTCCGTCCAATTCTCATAAATTTCCTTATTGAACTGCACCAGATTCAACATAAAATCTAAATAGCGTTGCAGTAATCGTCTGCTGTCGCTTTCCTCACTGCTTTCCTCACTGCTTTCCTCTTGCTGTTGCAGACCAAGCTCAACCAGCGGTTTACAAATGTAGCGCAACAAATCACAGATTTCTTTTTGCTTGGCGTCAGAAGCCGTTAACGGACAAATCGCCTGATATTGCTTGTAAAACAAATAACTGACCCGCAAGAGCAAATAACCGGTTTCATCCAGCTGTTCAGAGACATACGTAGCAAAATAAGTGAATGCCGCAAATAGATAATCCTTGCCTAGTTGTCGGGCGCTCACAATCGAGGTATAAACTTTAGCTGCATTAAGCTTCAATTTCTCAATTTGGAGTAAATCATCTACAGATAATTCAGAAAATTTTGTGAACGTCACAGTTTGCTGTAGTTGCAAGTATAGGATCGCGAAGTTGACCCGCAATTTCTCACTATCGCTTTTGTCTGCTTTATTTAATTTCTCACATTCTTGCGTTTCAGCAGTGAGATGAGATTGCAGATAGTTTTCTAAAGATTGTACTTTTGCCACGTTTCATGACTCACAATTCAATTTTTTCTTCAGGACTAAGATCACACTGACGCTTAATTTTCAGGAGCTCTTTAACTTGTTTTTTAGCCTCCTCGTTGCGCAAGTTAAAAAACGTCATCAAAAAATAGGCACTGAGTTTCCCTGACTGACCAAAAACATCAGCCTGCACTTCTGGATCAATATAAATATCAAGTTCACGGATCAACTGCAGCTGTGGCATATAGTACACATGTGCACGCACGGCACTGTCCGTTTTTAAGATCTCGATAATCTGCTGCCATATCTGCACATAGCATTTTGTAAATTCCTCCTGTTTGTCTTTATTCCTGTCTGGTTTCTGTTTCATCAGACTCCCCACCTTCTTCTTCAACTTAAGTAGCTTTGGTGTTGTGGTCACGAAAGGAAGGACAAACTGATAAAGAAAGAGGGCAGTGTTGCTTGCTGACTGAGCAAAAATCATAATAAATGACCAAAAATTAACACACAAAGTTTTATAACATTTTTTTTATTTACTTTTGAAGATTTTTTAGTGAATATTGACAATAACAATATTATTCAAATATTTATGATTTTAAACTCTCTAATATTCTGCATTTTGCCTCACTACATTGGTTACAACCCCTTAATTTTCATAAACAGTTTCAACAAATAATTATTAAATCCAGTCATAAAAAGCAAGTGAAAAAACCGCCTAAGATGTAAATCTTTGAGCTTGTCAAAGTTATCGATATGCTGTTAAAGCAGTTTAAATTGAGCAGAAAATCATGTGCCTCGCCTCAAATTTTGGTAAGCATCCGCTGAACCCCATCGCTATTTTTTAATTCGGTTCAGGTTCCAAGCGGTGTCGCTGCAACTATTTGGGTCACTTTATGTGTCGGCAACCTTTCAGCACATCACTTAAATAGGCATACATAGCCCATTCATCTTTGCTGACTGGATCAGGGTCATGATGTTCGCTGCTCGCTGACTACTGCGTAGCGAACCTACAAACAGCCAGTTCTACCCTCAAGGAGGTATCTACACAAATATTTTTAATTGAGCTATGGTAGGCAGCATGTTTTAAATTTTACGACAACTCGATTAGATGCCCGTCTCGTTAAATGCAAGAACATCAGTATCTAAGTGAATCGAAATTTGTTGCTTCACAGGGCTATAGAATTGATCGTGGCGTACAAAGGTATTTTAACTTTTAAATGTTTGTGCAACAAAGCCATACTTATTACTGAAAAAAATATCTCATAACTTTATAATTACTCGCAAATCTTTCATTATTGTAATATGGCTCTAGACTAGCAGATTTACACTTAGTTTTACCTAATGAGGTCCCACAACCCTGTTGCTAGCTCATTAAGCACCCTCATACAACGCCATTCTGTTTCTTTAAGATGATAATCAAAATACTCTTTTGATATACCGTTGAACTTTGCTAGCCTTCTTTTCTCTGTACACGACAAATTTCACAGAACCCTTATCCTTGATCCTAGCCAAAATAATGGACAGCATGTCCCCCTAAAGATAACGTAACTTCAATCTTTGGAAATCCAAGAAATGGCTAAACGTTTTAGTCCGGAATTTAAACAGCAAGCGATTGATTATGCCCTTTCAAACTCCCACGAACCTATAGCTGCAATCGCCCAGAAATTAGGTGTGGGTTATTCAACTTTAGACAAATGGATTCGTGAAGCCAATCCAGTGGGTTCAAGCAAACGTCAACTTTCACCATAACAACAGCGGATCTTAGAATTAGAGAAAGAAGTCAAACAGCTCAGGGAAGCCAATGACATCTTAAAAAAAGCGCATGCGTACTTTCTGACAGATCATGCCAAGAAAAGTACACGGTAATTCAAGATCTGGATGTGAATGAAGTCACTGTATCTTCTGCCTGTAAATGCCTGGGTGTCAGCACTTCAGGCTATTATGCCTGGCGAAAACACCAGGCCAATCCAGCGCAGAAATATAATGATTTAAAAGCCGTATATTGGCAGCATCATGCACGATTGGGTGCACCTTCATTGGTACATGACATGCATGATTTAGGTTACAGCATGAGTGTCAACGGCATTCTAAAATTGCCCCCTTTGATCTCGTATTAAGTTTCAACCTGGGGCTGAATCCCAATTCTTTTTATATCCTTCAAACGATAACTCTCACCCGATATTTGTACCACATGACAGTGATGCAGCAACCGATCTAACATCGCAGCGGTCAACGTAACATCATCCGCAAATGACTTAGACCATTGGCTAAAGGGTAAGTTACTCGTCAATATCGTACTGCCTTTTTCATAACGCTTGGCAATCACATTAAAGAACAGATTCGCTTCTTCACGTCCAAAGGGCAAATAACCAATTTCATCGATAATCAGTAATTTTGGGGCGAGTATCACCCGTTGCATATAGGTTTTCAATTTACCTTGCTGATAGGCTGTACTGAGTTGCAGCATTAAATCCGCTGCAGTAATGAACTTGATCTTAATGTTGTTCATGATGGCCTTATAGCCTAATGCCATAGATAAATGCGTTTTTCCTACTCCGCTAGCCCCCAGAAACACCACATTTTCTGCTCTAGCAATAAAGCTCAGATTGAACAGTTCAATCACCTGTGATTTAGGGGCCCCTAGGGCATAATTAAAATCATAGTCTTCCAGGGTTTTGACTTGAGGCAGGCCTGAGAGTTTCATCAGTACCTGCTGGCTGCGCTGTTGCCTGACAGCATATTCATGCGTCAAGATCGCTTCAACAAAGTCGGCATAACTTCCATCCTGACCTAATGTTTGTTGTGCATGATGTGACCATTGTGATGCGATGGCAGGCAGATTGAGCTTTTGGCAAAGCTGCTCTATACGGTCGTATTGCAGATTCATCAGGAAACTCCCAGCAACTGGTCATATACAGATAAGGGATGCTGCAAACTCTCGTAGGGCATGACATGCTGTGCTGCTGCAACAGGTACAGTGCTGGAACCTGTATCTGATTGCGGTAATGGCGTAAATTTTTGCTGCTCCTGTTGTAGTCGAACAGCCGGTTTTTCTTGCGTGGTGGCATGAATCCGCTGATTGGCGGTTTCATGCAGCCACCGGCCAATGTGGGCATTGGCGACATCAACATCTAACAGTAAACCCGAAGTCTTCAGGCTTGCTTTCAATGGCACAATAAAGCTTGATTTGAGGTATCCATTAAAGCGTTCAACTTTGCCTTTGGTCTGTGCACGGTAGGGCTTACATACGCGAGGACGAAAGCTGTACTTCTTGGCGCAGTCGAGCAGTTTGGGGTTCCATTTATGCTGCCCCTCCTGATAGGCATCCCGTTCAATCATGATCGTTTTAGCGTTATCAAACAGGATTTCTTGAGGTACTCCTGCAAAGAACTGAAATACATTTTCTAGACCATCGATCCATGCATCGGTACGTTCATGATCATAAAATTTCACGAAAGTCGCTCTGGAATACCCTAATGTTGCGACAAAGGCTTTCAAAGTCGTGTTGTTGCGTCGAATTGTGGTGAAATCCACCTGCATTTGTTGGCCAGGTTGGGTTTCAAAACGAATGATCGGTTCCGGTTTGGCAACTGGTTTTAATGTTGCAAGATATTCCCTCAAGATCCTGATCTTTCCTGGATATCCCAACCCTAAAATTTCCTGGTAGAGCACAACAGCAGGAATCCATTCAGGATGAGCTGCGTTTACACGTTGGAGTAAATAAGGTTTATATGGGTCAAGGATACTTATTCTAGGCTGTATACGCTGATACTGAGGTGTGGTGTTTTGCCGTAAATATTTACGTACGGTATTTCTGGACACCCCCAGTTCACGACTAATGGCTTTAATAGATTTACCTTGTTGATGAAGTATTTGGATTGTCACTGCTTGCTCCAAAGTTAACATATTGAGCAGTCCAAAATGACCGCTATATTAACCAAGGGGGTCAGTTTTTAAATGCCATTAGGGGGTCATTTTTACATTGCCGCTAACAATGTGGTACATGGCAGTGTGTTTTCGACTCGAAAAGAAGCGAATACAGTCTTGTTTGACTATATTGAGATTTATTACAATCGGGTCAGAAGGCATTCCGCAACCGGCTGGTTAAGCCCAGAAGCCTTTGAACAGAAATATTTTAAGAATTTAGAGGGATTTGTTGTCCACGATACTGTCTAGGATCAGGCAAAATACAAAGAAGTGTACTTAAGAAAATAAATTTCAATAATGCATGAGAATATAATTGGTTTGAGGTTATTAAAAAAAGTGTAGCAACTTGCTACACTTTTTCGCTTTTTTGAATCAGCTGTTTTAAAAAATCTTCTAGTTGTAATAGACTGGCTTCGTCAATTTCCGAGATATTCAGAGAAACCTTAAGCTGTTTTTGATTCAGTTTAATATTCCCCGCAATCTTACCCGCATATTCAATTTTTCTGACCACTGATGTCGTGGTCAGTTTTTCTGGATCCTGACTCAATAATTTTTCAGCATAGGCAGTAACTTTGCTTTGCTCAAGTTTTTTGTCTTTTACTTTTTCCCAAGCCCCGAGTAAAGCCGTTTCGGCCTCAGAAAGTTGTTCCAGATGATCCGATAGAAATTTTTTGAATGCAGTTGCAGCAGTACGACCTAGCAGGCCTGGTTCCAGATCAAGGTCATTTAAAATTGCTTGAGGCAGCCTTTCGTACGCTAAATACTTGTACATATCTTCGCGATTTAAACCCAGTGAATTGGCTAAACGTTGCTTGTTTTTCTTTAATTTCTCATCGAGAGAGTTCAGGCCAATAAAAATTTCATAATCTGTCAGATCCTGACGCTTTAAATTTTCTGCCAAGGTTAACAAAGATGCTTCTACATCATTTGCATCAATGATAATGGCTTCAATCACAGACTTACCGAGTAGCTGATGCGCCCGTAAGCGTCGCTCGCCTGCAATCAGTTCATATTTCAGATTATCCAGTTTACGCACTGTAATGGGCTGCAAGAGGCCGATTTCATTAATAGAATCCGCCAGTTCCTTTAACTGTGACTCTTCAAAGACTTTACGCGGCTGGTTTGGACTGCGGCTGATATCCTCAATAGGGACATTACGTCTAAATTCTTTTAGCTCTTTAATATTGTCTTTCTGTGCTTGCTGATGTTTTTCTGTATTCTGTTTCAGTTTCTGAGCTAAAAGCTCTTTGGTGCTTGCCATAATGCTCTCAGGTTTATACTTTCGCTACAATTTCATTGGCAAGGCTTTCAAAAGCCTTACGTACTTTTGAATTTTTTTCTACTTTCAAAAGTGATTGTTGCAGAATCGCTGCTTGATTGACTTTAGTACTTTGAGGAATGGTGGTTTCTAAAATTTTGCCTACCTGTTTTAAGGCTTCATCCCGAATCAGTTTACAAACATTCTGACGTTCATCATGCTTAATCAGTAAAGCGCCTAAAAGCTCTAAATCTGGATTAATACGTTTGATCTTTTCAAGATGGTTTAAAAGATCTGTTACCCCATACAGTCCATATTGTGATCCGGATTCGATAGGGATAATGACATGGGTTGAAGATGCCAGCGCATTGCTGGTTAATAATTTAAGACTAGGTGGACAATCAATCAATATGAAGTCATAAAGATCCTTTAACAGTTCTAGCTTGATATTTAACTCTTCAGAAGGACGGGGAGCTTCTTCTTTTAGTTGGTCTTCTGTTTTTCCTAAATTCAAGGAACCATAAATTAATGATACTTTTTCAAAGTTCGTTTCTTCTTGTAATGCATCTGCCAACAACGAAATATCGCCCACCAGTAATTCTGCTGTAGTCACAACAATTTCGCTTGGATGTTGGATCCCAATATGTAAACTTGCGTTTGCTTGAGGATCTAAATCAATGACTAAAACTTTGTTGCCCAGATTGGCAAGTTCTGAGGCGAGGTGCACAACAGTCGTTGTTTTGCCACATCCGCCTTTATGGTTAGCAACAGTAATAATTTTTGCAGACATGCGTGTCAGATGATTCCGTATTTGAATGTCTAGTAATATAAATAACTTTCACTTATCTTACTATAGTTTTTAAATTTATAAACCTATTTGTTCAGCTGTAAAACAGCTTAAAAAATAAATCTTTAAATAGGCTAGCTTAATTAATAATTAGAATAATTAATTATTTAGCTAATTAATAATTAAGAGCATATTTTTATTATATAAAACAAATACCTATGTTTTTAAAAGTGGAAGGTCTGTCACCGTAAAGTGGAAGGTTTGTCACAGTAAGGTGGAAGGTCTGTCACTCTAAGGTGGAAGGTCTGTCACCGTAAAGTGGAAGGTCTGTCACTGTAAAGTGGAAGGTTTGTCACTAGGGTGGAAGGTTTGTCACTGCTATTTATTAAACTGCTATTTTTATAATAAAATATTTAAAAAAAACAATAATTTAGGCTGTTAATAAAGTCCCGTAAATAAGCTTTAAAGGTGGAAAGGTTGTCACTGTATATTTTTAACCTGTGGATAATCTGTTTTTATTGGATATTTCCTGAGGATTATATGTACAGTTATACCTTTCAAATCTAACTGAAAGGTGGAAACCTTGTCACATCAGGGTTTCTATCTGACTTAACCTACCTGAATGTGGATGAAAACAAGTAAAAAATAGGCATTCTGAACTGTAATTTAGGAGCTAAAGGTGGAAGGTCTGTCACTATAGGGTGGAAATATTATATTTAATTCCACTTTAAAGGCAAAAAACCGGCTAAAACGCTTTTTTTGATGATAAACCTTCCACTTTTAGAATCTTGTGGTGAAAGTCTTGAAAGTTTTTCCACTTTTGTATATAAAAACTAAGTCAAATTATAAATATCACGGTTATGACAGAATCTGAACCATTGCAAAAAGAATCGAATTATATTCCTTACTGTATAGGCAACATTCGCCATAATGGTGTTGTCAGTACCAGTAACCGTTTAATTCGCCCAATCGAGTTATCAGCCAATGAATACAAAGCGCTTCTATATGCAATGGCAGTTGCGAATTATAGTGAGAAAAATAGGGTAAATGGTGAAATCACCGAACAAACCTATATTTATTTGTATAAGGATGATCTGGCAGATTTACTAGGATTGAATAAACGTAATTCAATTAATGTTGCAATAGACCGCATCTATAAAGAACTTTCATCCCGGGTGGCTCATTTTATTATTGAGGAGCCTGCTGATGATGGTAAGAGAAAAACTAAAAAAGTACATTCTGTCGTTCCCATTATCCGTGAGTTAAGATGGGAAGATGACTCTAAAAATGCGATTCAGATTCGTTTTACCAATGAGGTATTGCCGTATTTCACTCAACTGGCGGGGGGGAATTTTACCACCTATCAGCTAAAACATCTTTTTGCCTTGAATTCTGTTGCCAGTATGAGTCTTTATACGTATTTCATTAAAAACGAATTCAAGTACGCCAATCAAAAGAGTTATGAAGTGCCATTACTTTTGGAAAACTTGAAAGCACTGATTGATATTAATGAAACCAAATATGATCGCTGGGTAGATTTTAGACGCTATGTATTAGACAAAATAGTGGCAGAAATTAATGAAAATACAGACCTACAATTAGAATATGAAACCGTTAAGAAAGGCCGTCCAATTGTGGGTGTGAATTTTAAACTGCATCATCGGATTGCTGATAAAGCACCGGATGAAATTGCAGTAATTGAAAAAATCTATCTTGATGTTCCATTTGAAGACAATGCATTCGTAAAAGAATTGGGGGCGAAATTCGATACGAATATACGTTCTTGGTATATTTTTAATAATCATGAAAATTATCAGCAATTCAAGAAGTGGTTTAAAAAAGTAGGATGTCTCACTGACTCTCAAGCAAATATCGTTATTAATGACACTTTATTCCAAATGGATTTTGCTGAAATTGGTATGGGTCTGAATGACTTTAAACGAAATATGAAGCATAAACTTAAAAATAATCCGGAATTCGTTCAAAGTATTCGTGAAAGACTGAATGATATTTTTGGGAAAGAGCTTATTTAGGAGAAAGTGTAGCAACTTGCTACACTTTTTTAGATATATGTCTATGAAGAATTCATGCGCTAAGCACAATAGGATAAAAACTAGTAATAAATTCCGGCACTGTTGCAAATAGAGATTTGAGTCGATGATGTTCCCTTTAAAAAGTACTTAGAGACCGAAAACCCTGTTGATTAGACACACTTCACCCTGAGGCTGACCATAATAAAATGACGATGCTTGTCCTTTACGTAGTGCACGCATGACTTCAATACCTTTAATTGTGGCATAAGCCGTCTTCATAGATTTGAATCCTAATGTGGCCCTGATGATCCGCTTTAGCTTGCCATGATCACATTCAATCACGTTATTTTTATACTTAATCTGCCTGTGCTCAAGGTCTGGTGGACATTTACCTTCCCGTTTTAACCGTGATAAAGCACGTCCATATGTGGGTGCTTTATCCGTGTTGATCACTTGTGGAATTTGCCACTTCTTCACATTATTTAAAATTTTTCCAAGAAAACAATATGCTGATTTGGTATTACGTCTAGAAGAAAGATAAAAATCAATGGTATCGCCACGTTGATCGACTGCACGATACAGATAAGACCATCGTCCATTCACTTTTACATAGGTTTCATCAATATGCCACGAGCTCAGATCTGTAGGATTACGCCAATACCAGCGTAAACGTTTTTCTATTTCAGGAGCATAACGTTGAACCCAACGGTAAATAGTCGTGTGATCAACATTCACACCCCGTTCGGCCAGCATTTCCTGCAGTTCGCGATAGCTAATGCCATATTTACAATACCAGCGCACAGCCCAAAGAATGATTTCGCCCTGAAAATGCCGACCATGGAAAGGATTCATATGCTGCACCTTTAGCTAAAACAGTTTTCAGCTTACCATTCGTGGTTATTTGCAACAGTGCCTTAAAGGCTATCTTGGCAAATTTACGATTAAATTGCTCAATAAAGCAGGGTAGCCATGCATTGGCTTGCTCAATGGAGCAAATGCCTTCTAGGCGCATTTCTTTGATCAGACGGTCCTGAAGTGTTCTATTGGCTCGTTCTACACGGATGAATACAGATATGGTGCTCGATGCATTGGAGCAAGCATTGCACGATCGAGGCATGCCAAAGAATGTGATTCATCATTCCGACAGGGGTGTGCAATATCTTTCGATTCGCTATACCAATCGTTTAGAAGCAGCAAATTTACGAGCATCAGTCGGTACAACTGGTGATTCATACGATAATGCTTTGGCTGAAACGGTGAATGGCTTATACAAAACAGAGGTGATTGAATATTTAAAAGCAGATTGGCAAGGTTTAGCAGATGTACAACTTGCGACACTAAACTGGGTAGATTGGTTCAATAAAAAGCGTGTACACAGTGCACTGGGTTATGTGTCGCCTTTTGAGTTTGAAGCAATGTACTATGATAAGATTAACCCGTTAGGTCAGGTGGCTTAACTTAAATAAAAAGTCTCCGACAAACCCGGTACGGTTCACTGCAGTTACTATTAATACATTCGCAAGGCATCGAAGTGTATCAAATGACGATTTACGTGAGCCAGCGACTAAAAATAGTCGATAGAACTTGGCGGCAAGCTAACTCACCCAGACTCCATTTATATAATTACCTAGTAGCTTTTAACCGTCCTAAAAAAAGCCTTAAAGCTGAAAGCTCATTATTCAATCTAATTCGTCATAAAACAGTTGATTAGTTTTTCAACATAAATTAAAAAAATAGTTATATATCATGTCGATTTTGATATGTAACTTATGGAAAATACCCATGACCCGAGAACACGTAAGTCATCAAGATATTGCCCGTTTTGCTCAAGAAAGGGTCAATCTACCAAAAGAAAAAGCAAATGAATTTCGAGCACAAGCAAAACGTCTGCGCGATAGACTTGAGAATTATTTAAGTGAACATCCAGATTTCACTCTCAAAAAAATGATGTTGGCTGGAAGTCTAGCTAAAGGTACGGCACTACGCTCTCTTAACGACATTGATGTGGCATGTTATATCAGTGGGGCTGATGCACCACGTGATGTAAATACACTCATGGAGTATCTTGCAGAGCGGTTGCGTAAAGCATTCCCAAACTTTTCTCCAGATCAGGTTCAGCCAAAAACTTTCTGTGTAACGGTTTCTTTTCGTGGTTCTGGATTGGATGTTGATGTAGTACCAATATTGTATGATGGAAATCCGAATTGGTATGGGAATTTAGTAAGCCAAGACAACGGTTCATTTCTGATGACGAATATTCCTTATCATCTTGAATTTATAAGGAAACGTAAACAAGCTCAGCCTGAACATTTTTCTCAAGTAGTTCGATTAATAAAATTTTGGGCAGCCCGAATGAAAGCTGCTAATGAAGGGTTCAGATTTAAATCATTCATGATAGAGTTGATACTCGCACACTTGTGTGATCGAGGCTTGTCATTAGCCGACTATCCTGAAGCTCTTCAGCATTTTTTCACCTATCTTGCAAAGACTGACCTCAAAGAAAAGGTTTTATTTACTGATTATTATCCAGCATCTACGGTTGAAAACTTTAATACTCGTGTTCAAATCATTGATCCTGTGAACGCTTCTAACAATGTCAGTCAGTTGTATACAGACTCCAATGCTAGCGCAATTTACGAGGCTGCACTTGATGCAGGTGATGCTATTGACGCAGCTTTATCCGCACCGACCAAGCAAGAGACTGTGTACTACTGGCAAAAAGTTTTTGGTGCATCATTCCAGGGGTAAATGAAATATGTCTAGCTTTACTAGCACCGAGTCAACGACTTTTACTGTTACTCATGCACGTCATATGGCAGCAAAGGTTGCGGCAGACTTGAAGCGTATGCAACGATTTTATGAGCGACCTACAGACGATCATATTGCAAATATTGAAACAGAAGTGATTGAGCTTCTAAAGGCCGGCTATTTTGGTACTCTCACTTTGGGATTTAAACGCAACGATCAATGGATTGAACCCACGCTGAGATACACGGCACTTGATCTTTCTGGAACGGGAGCTACTGATGATGACCCTGGTCGCGTAAGGCCAGGGGCCGATACTTCAGGAGCATCATTCTATAATTACCATACTTATTCATCTACATGGAATGCCCTCAACCAAGCCCAAAAAGATGCTTTTGAAGCACGGATGCCATATCAGCGTACTGGTGCTCAAGAACCAACAGTAAACGGATATTTGGAAACTGATAAAAATTACTCAGCTGGAGGGAAAGCATTGAGTAGAGCAAGCGTAAGGAGCAATAAATGACTTCACATAATACACCATCACTTGATCAACTTTTCGAGAAAAGACTTAATTTCCCAGATTTCGAGCCTCAAGAAAGATTAGCAAAACTGGTTGGGCTTGATGATCAAAAAGCTCGTCTTACTAAGATACTTAGCCTTCTAGTTAACCCTTCAGGTTTAAGAACTTGGGCACAACAATTCCATCCTGATGCTGAAGATTTATTGAAGTATGTACTTCGTCGTCCACCACTTGTGGTATTAGCAGGAGATGTTGGTTCAGGAAAAACAGAACTCGCGGAAACTATCGGTGATGCTGTTGCACGACAGGACAATATTGATATCACCTTGTATCCTCTTAGTTTATCAAGTAGAGGACAAGGTCGTGTTGGAGAAATGACTCAACTTTTATCAGCCGCATTTGACTATACAGTAGAAGCCGCCACTAGACTTAAAAATGCAGACGGTACAGCACGTGGAGCTGTCATTCTTTTAGTAGATGAAGCAGATGCTCTTGCCCAATCTCGAGAATCAGCTCAAATGCATCATGAAGACCGTGCAGGAGTTAACGCATTTATACGGGGTATTGATCGAATTGCTAATGGTCAATTGCCAGCTGCCGTTATTATGTGTACAAATCGGATTGGAGCACTTGATCCCGCGGTTAAACGCAGAGCAGCAGATATTCTAACTTTTGAACGACCTAATGAAATACAACGTTATGCTGTTCTCAGTAAATCTCTTCAGGCTCTAGGTTTTAATGATGATGAAATTAATCACTTTGTGGCCGCAACAGGCGAGAAAGCAGATAGTTGTGGTTTTACTTTTTCCGATTTAACTCAGCGACTTCTCCCAACAATTGTTCTTGATGCCTATCCAGCGCATAGCGTTAAGTTTGAACGAGCATTGGAAATCACTAATCAAATGAATCCAACGCCACCATTTGAAGAGAGAAAAATATGAGTGAGTGGTCGTTATCAACATTATTTAGTAATTTCCATAAAGATATCCAACTTCGCCTTGAAATTGCACGACAATCATTTTCCCATCCTGGAACAAAAGGTGATGCTAGTGAGTCAGTATGGCTTGAGATGCTTAATACTTATCTTCCGCAACGCTACTCTGCGGATAAAGCTTTCATTGTAGATAGTAATGGCATTTTCAGTGAGCAAATTGATATCGTAGTTTATGATAGACAGTATTCTCCTTTCATTTTCAAATATGAAGGACAAACAATCATCCCAGCTGAAAGTGTTTATGCTGTTTTCGAAGCAAAACAAACAATTAATGCTTCACATGTTGCATATGCTCGACAAAAAATAGCTTCAGTAAGAGCGTTGCATCGCACCAGCTTACCAATACCTTATGCTAAGGGAACTTATCCAGCAAAACCATTAATTCCTATCTTAGGTGGAATTCTAACGCTAGAAAGTGATTGGTCACCATGTGATGGTGAACCATTAAGGAACGCTTTAGGGGATGGAAGCACAGAGATAGATCATATAGATATCGGATGTGTAGCAGCACACGGACACTTTATTTGGGATTCTACTAGTAAAGCTTATACATTTGTATCAGAAAGAAAACCAGCAACTGCGTTTCTATTCCAGCTTATTTCAATGTTGCAGTTTAGCGGTACTGTGCCAATGATCGATGTGAATGCATATGCCGAATGGTTATCAGATTAGTATGTTATTCCAAAATTTTATTCGTACAAATCACGATATTATTCAGGCAAATGAGTCAGAATTTGATTTCTTAGATCGTTGTGCTTGGCCAAAAGCCCAGCACATGCGATCACTTTTAGAGCAATGTTTGAATAATTATCCTGTAATCGAGCAACCCGAAATAATAGCTCGTTTAAAATCAGGCGATCCGAGACAATTTACTTCAACTACTTTTGAACTTCTGCTACATCAATATTTAATAAATCAAAATTTTACACTGTCTCCTCACCCGGAATTAGCAAATGATTCAGCTAAACGCCCAGATTTCTTGGTCACATGCCCAGACGGAAATCAGTTTTATTTGGAAGCAATTTGTACTTCGGAAAGTGATGGTAAAAATGATTCTACAGGGTAATCCCCCCCTAAAATACTAGCTCTTTAAAAGAGGCAGTATTATGCTTTTACAACATGGTGTTTAACTTGAGAAACTGAATTTAAAACAATCTACTGTAACTCTTCCAGACAGATATGAAATTAATCCACCCCTAGCCCCTTAAACACAGCATCCACCGGATCTGCATAGAAACTGGTCTGGAACTTGGTAAACAGTTCCACAGGAATCGTAGGGATATCTGCCGCACTACTCATTGGCAAAGCAACCTTCTTGGCACCCGCATCAAAAGCAACTTGAAGACATTCGGCGGCACTGTTGCAAATAGGCTGACATGATAAGCTAAATATCTTATTTATTTCGAGATACAGCAGATGAATCCCTTCCACGGTCGGCACTTTCAAGGTGAAATCATTCTTTGGGCTGTTCGTTGGTATTGTAAATATGGCATCAGCTATCGTGAACTTCAAGAAATGCTCGCTGAACGAGGCATAAATGTGGATCACAGTACAATTTATCGTTGGGTTCAGCGTTATGCTCCAGAAATGGAAAAACGGTTACGCTGGTATTGGCGTAATCCTACAGATTTACATTCATGGCATATGGATGAGACTTATATCAAAGTGAAGGGGCGATGGACTTACCTGTATCGTGCAGTTGATCAACGGGGTCATACGATTGACTTTTACCTTTCCGCTAGACGGAACAGTAAATCAGCCTATAGTTTTCTAGGAAAGATCTTCAATACGGTGAAAAAATGGCAAATTCCACGGGTCATCAATACAGATAAAGCAGCGACCTATGGCCATGCTTTATCACGATTAAAGCGAGAAGGAAAATGTCCAGTAGATATTGAGCACAGGCAGATTAAGTATAAAAATAATGTCATTGAATGTGATCATGGTAAGTTAAAGCGAATCATCAGGGCCACATTAGGATTCAAATCTATGAAGACTGCTTATGCCACAATTAAAGGTATTGAAGTCATGCGTGCACTACGTAAAGGACAAGCATCGTCATTTTATTATGGTCAGCCTCAGGGTGAAGTGTGTCTAATCAACAGGGTTTTCGGTCTCTAAGCACTTTTTAAAGGGAACATCATCGACTCAAATCACTATTTGCAACAGTGCCGTTTTTTCTCACTCATAAGAATTTGCAAGAATATATATACACTTATTGGCATTGAGTAATTTAAATAAAATCAATATACGTATTTGCATATATATGGAAATTCATATATAAATATATCTGAGTTTCTAATAGCAGAGTCAGTCAAAATGTTCTCAACCATAAAGATTTATCACAATCCTGAGTGTGGTACATCAAGGAATACCTTAGCTTTAATTCAAAATACAGGAATTGAACCAACCGTTATTGAATATCTAATTACCCCACCTTCGAAAGCAGAATTAATTGAACTTATTCGTAGTGCTGGTTTAACTGTTAGAGAAGCAATTCGTAAAAATGTACCTCCATATTCTGATTTAGAAATTGATCGGGAAGATTGGTCTGATGAACAGCTTTTAAACTTTATGCTTCAACATCCCATTTTGATTAACCGCCCATTTGTTGTTACTGATTTAGGTACACGTTTGTGTCGTCCTTCTGAAGTTGTTTTGGATATTCTCCCGTCACCTCAAAAAGGCGCATTTAGCAAAGAAGATGGTGAAAAAATTATTGATGAAAATGGCCAAAGAATTAAATAGCACTTTCTCATCTCTTGAATGGAAAGAATGTGAAGAAGACTTATATGGATCAAGTTAATTTTTTTAAATGCTTATCAGATGAAACACGTCTCAATATAGTGACATTAATTGTTGAAAATAAAGAACTATGTGTGTGTGATTTGACTGAAAAACTACAACTCAGTCAACCTAAAATTTCCAGGCATTTAGCCCTCTTACGTGCTTCAGGGCTACTTCAAGATCGCAGACAAGGCCAATGGGTTTACTACAGTATCAATCCAAAATTGGCCGACTGGTGTTATGAAATTTTAGATATTTTGAAGACGGTTCAATCTCAATCAAAGCCGGATGATCAACACCCCCTTTCTGTAAATAGTTATTGTGAGTAATTCAATGAAATTTTTATTTTTATGTACTGGAAATAGCTGCCGTAGCATTTTGTCTGAAGTTTTGTTTAATAGCCGAGCACCAGAAGGTTGGAAAGCCTATAGCGCTGGGAGTAAGCCTTCAGGTCAAGTTCACCCGCTAACTTTAGAATCCCTTGAAAACTTAGGATTATCTACCGAAGGTTTATGGAGTAAAACAATTAATGATTGTGAACAATATCAACCTGATGTTGTGATCACAGTATGTGATTCTGCTGCTCAAGAAGCATGTCCACTTTATTTGGGTGGAGCAATCAAGGCACATTGGGGCTTGGCTGATCCTTCACACTTAGACGTGAATAAAGAAGAAAAAATGAAAGCCTTTATGAGCACTGTTGAACATATCAATCGTCGCTTAGATGTTTTATTTAAACTTAATGTAGATAAACTATCTCGCTCAGAATTGATTGCAGCAATTAATCAAATTTCGAACGTTGAGTAAGTGAAATGTCTGAAAAACGCTTATCTTTTTTAGATCGCAACCTGACGCTATGGATTTTTATTGCCATGGCCTTAGGCATTGCCATCGGAAACTTCTTTCCTCAGGCTTCTGTCGCACTCGATAAATTAAGCATTGATTCAGTGAATATTCCAATCGCGATTGGTCTTATTCTAATGATGTATCCACCACTGGCAAAAGTGAACTATGCGACTTTGCCACAAGTGTTTAAGGATAAGAAAACCCTTACTTTATCCTTAGTACAAAACTGGCTGATCGCGCCAGTACTTATGTTTGCCCTGGCAATCATATTTTTACATAGTTATCCAGAATATATGACCGGTGTCATCCTGATTGGTCTTGCTCGATGTATTGCCATGGTTCTGGTGTGGAATGGCTTGGCCTGTGGTGATAATCAATATGTTGCAGCATTAGTTGCCTTTAACAGCATTTTCCAGATTCTATTTTTCAGTACCTATGCCTGGTTATTCCTGACCTTCTTGCCACCCTATTTTGGTGTCGCTTCGCAGGTCATTAATGTCGATTTCTGGACCATCACCCATGCTGTTCTGGTTTATCTTGGTATTCCGTTCTTATTAGGTTTCTTAACGCGATGGATTTTGGTGAAACAGAAAGGCGTGGAATGGTATGAAACCAAGTTCATTCCGAAAATCAGTCCGCTGAGTTTAATGGCTTTGCTGTTCACCATTCTGGCCATGTTTAGCCTAAAAGGCGGTGATGTCGTGAGTCTTCCGCTTGAAGTTTTACGCATCGCGATTCCTTTAACCATTTACTTCGTTTTAATGTTCTTCATCAGTTTCTTTATGAGTAAATGGATGGGCAATGACTATCCTAAGACCACAGCAATTGCATTTACCGCAGCGGGGAATAATTTTGAATTATCACTTGCAGTAGCGATTGCAACTTTTGGTATCGCGTCCCCTGTTGCTTTTACCACGATTATTGGCCCACTGGTCGAAGTTCCTGTGTTGATTGCCTTGGTGAGTGTTTCACTCTGGCTGAGAAAGAAAGTTTTTAAAGAGGCCTAACTCTATGAATCTCCCAAATGTAGATCTAAATCTTCTTGAGCAACCCACCTTTGAAAAAGTTCAAGCCAAAG